>NZ_LFRG01000029.1:0-48516 GCF_001573875.1 Clostridium sp. ATCC 25772 | reverse complement strand
GGAACTTACCCGACAAGGAATTTCGCTACCTTAGGACCGTTATAGTTACGGCCGCCGTTTACTGGGGCTTAAGTTCATGCCTTCGCCTAAGCTAAGCAATCCCCTTAACCTTCCAGCACCGGGCAGGCGTCAGCCCCTATACATCAGCTTTCGCTTTAGCAGAGACCTGTGTTTTTGCTAAACAGTTGCTTGGGCCTATTCTCTGCGACCTACTTGCGTAGGCACCCCTTCTCCCGAAGTTACGGGGTCAATTTGCCGAGTTCCTTAACAGCAATTCTTCCGCTGGTCTTAGGATTCTCTCCTCACCTACCTGTGTCGGTTTGCGGTACGGGCGTTAGCTTCCTCCATAGAGGCTTTTCTTGGCAGCGTGGAATCAGATACTTCGCTATAATTAGCTCCCCATCACATCTCAGAATTGTTTTAGCGGATTTGCCTGCTAAAACTTCCTAAATGCTTAGACACACATCCAATAGTGTGCACATCTTATCCTCCTGCGTCACCCCGTTTGTAATAACGTCTGCTAACGGTACAGGAATATCAACCTGTTGTCCATCGACTACGCCTTTCGGCCTCGCCTTAGGTCCCGACTAACCCTGAGCGGACGAGCCTTCCTCAGGAAACCTTAGGTTTTCGACCGCCAGGATTCTCACCTGGCTCTCGCTACTTATGCCAACATTCTCACTTCTGCATCGTCCACCGCTCCTTTCGGTACGACTTCAACCAATGCAGAAAGCTCCTCTACCACTCACATATTAAATGTGAATCCATAGCTTCGGTGGTAAGTTTTAGCCCCGGACATCTTCGGCGCGGGATCTCTTGACTAGTGAGCTATTACGCACTCTTTAAATGAGTGGCTGCTTCTAAGCCAACATCCTAGTTGTCTTAGAAATCCCACATCCTTTACCACTTAACTTACACTTTGGGACCTTAGCTGATGGTCTGGGCTGTTTCCCTTTTGACTACGGATCTTATCATTCGCAGTCTGACTGCCGAAATAAAAGTATCTGGCATTCGGAGTTTGATAAGGTTCGGTAAGCGGTATGCCCCCTAGCCTATTCAGTGCTCTACCTCCAGTACTCAGTTAATCGACGCTAGCCCTAAAGCTATTTCGAGGAGAACCAGCTATCTCCGAGTTCGATTGGAATTTCTCCGCTATCCACAGCTCATCCCATGGTTTTTCAACACCAACGTGGTTCGGACCTCCACGACATTTTACTGTCGCTTCATCCTGGCCATGGATAGGTCACCCGGTTTCGGGTCTACGACATGCAACTTTGCGCCCTATTCAGACTCGGTTTCCCTTCGGCTCCGTACCTTAAGTACTTAACCTCGCTACATATCGTAACTCGTTGGCTCGTTCTACAAAAAGCACGTCGTCACACATATAAAGTGCTCCGACCGGTTGTAGGCACAGGGTTTCAGGTTCTATTTCACTCCCCTTCCGGGGTTCTTTTCACCTTTCCCTCACGGTACTGCTTCACTATCGGTCACTAGGTAGTATTTAGCCTTGGGAGGTGGTCCTCCCTGCTTCCCACAAGGTTTCACGTGTCTCGTGGTACTCTGGATCAGAACTTATGCTTAATTCCTTTTGCTTACAGGTCTATTACCTTCTACGGAGTAGCTTTCCAGCTATCTTCAACTAAAAATTTCACACTTTTATGTTCTGTCCACAACCCCAAAGCCAAAGGCTTTGGTTTGGGCTCTTTCCCTTTCGCTCGCCGCTACTTAGGAAATCGATGTTTCTTTCTCTTCCTCCGGGTACTTAGATGTTTCAGTTCCCCGGGTTTACCCCCATATACCTATGTATTCAGCATATGGTACTTAATATAATTAAGTAGGTTTCCCCATTCGGAAATCTCTGGATCACAGGCTATTTGCGCCTACCCAAAGCTTATCGCAGCTTATCACGTCCTTCTTCGGCTCCTAGTGCCAAGGCATTCACCCTGCGCCCTTTGTAGCTTGACCTAAAAGATTTTTATAAACTACGTACTGTGTCGTCAACTTTCTTCGTTCCGATGCTCATTTACATAAGTAAACTCCACTTCTCACTCAGTCGTTTCCTAACATTACTTGTTTCTAAAAACTTTTCTAAAGCTTGTCATAAACTTCACACTGCTTCGTCAACTTTCCTCATTCCGATACTCACTTACCTTAGTAAGCTCCGTTTCTCATTCGGTCGTTTCCTAGCATTGTTCGTTTTTGCCAACTTTTTTCATTGTCATTTATACAAAAATTCGCATAAAATAGTTTATATTTTAAGGTTTTATTGTCTTGACGAAATTGTTATATCTTTATTTAAAGGTCTAACAATGTCTTTTTATCACTGTGCAATTTTCAAAGAACAAAATATGTTTTTTTATGTCATTTCTAGACTGCTTTTTTATGGTATCATTTTGTTTTTTATATGTCAATAGTTTTTTATTTTTATTTGGGATATTTTTTCAATATACTTTTAATTATTCTAAAATTATATTGAAATTACGCTTACATTAGTATAACCACATAAAACATTTTTTATTTATAATAAAAAATAAGGGGTAGATACCTTATACTATAAAATATCTATCCCTTATCTTTTTTAATGTAATTTTCTAAACTTTCTATTCCCGTTTTTAAAATTTCTATATCATTTGTATTTATACTATTTGAGGTGGAATTTTCAATACTATCTTACAATATGAACTAATTACAAAAGCTTTCATCCTATATTTTGCAAAAAATTTCTTAACATATTCATCATATATATTTATATGCTTTTTAAAGGTATTTTAAATTGTGGTATTCCTAAAGTGTATGGACCTATATCATTCATATCAAAATATATAACTACATCTTTTCCGTCGCAATAAAAATTAAAATTTTCATTTGAATTAATTTTTTCTATATAATACTTATCTTTACTTTTATGAATTTCTTTTCTTAGTTGTGTTTTTAATCTTCTGCACTGTTCATCACTTACTAAATCCTCCAAAGTTAATAATTTGTTTTTCTTTAAATCAATGTTATACGCTTTCTTCTCTTTTATTTCATAATTCCCACCAGTAAACTTATATATATTAAGTACTATACTCATTATTTCTTTTCCTGTTTTTATGTCATAATCCACCTTACATCTATAATTTTTCAAATCATAATCATTTAATTCAGCATATTCATGATCATCTACGCTTAAAGCTTCTATATCTTTTTTTATAAAAGTTATATCATCATGTATTATTTTGTTTATATTTTGTTCTAAATTTTTATCTTGCAACCCTAAAAGTTTAGGACTTTTTATGTTATAGTCTACTTTTCCTGTAGTAAATATTTCTTTATCTTCTATTACTACAATATTAGATGACTCTATAGCTTCAACATTTAAATCCAATTTCACGCAAACAATAAAAGTAAACAAAATACATATTATCAATACAATTTTGTAGTTTTTAAAATACTTTTCAAACATAATTTTACCTCCATACTTCAATAATGATATATCAAAATTTACATAGATTACTTTTAATTTTAAATTAACTTAGGTATATCTTACCATTTTATTCCAGCAAAATCTCAATTATTCTGTAATCTATATATATTTTTTTATTACAATACATCATAATTATTGACAGTTTATGGTTTTTATAGTTCTTTTAATGTCTTATTTTTATATAAACTTTTAAATTTTTGTCATAAAAAAAAGCATCTCAAAATGATTTTATCATTTTGAGATGCCTTTTCTTATTTTAATCTCCAAGTTGTTCCTTCTTTACTATCTAATATTTCTATATTCATTTTTAGCAATTGATCTCTTATCTCATCTGCTCTAGCATAATTTTTAGAACTTCTCGCTTCATTTCTTTCTTTTATAAGATTTTCTATTGATTCAACATCTATATTTGATAAATCTTTTTCTACAGATGTTAATTCTAAAGATAATACTTTATCAAAATCTTCTATTAAAAATTTCTTTTCTAAATTTGTTAGATTTTCATCTTTTAAAACATCTAAAAGCACAGTAAATGCATTTGGAATGTTTAAGTCATCGCTTATTTGTTTTTTAAATTTTTCATTATAGATATTTATATTTTCATTGTTAAATCTATCATTTTCACAAACATTTTCTAATATTGTAGCAATTCTTTTCTTAAGCGCTTTAAAAGATTTTCTAGCTGCATCTAAATTTTCGAAACTAAATATTAATTGCTTTCTATATCTTGATTGTAAGCAGAAATATCTATAATCTAGTGGTGAAAAACCTTCTTCTTCTAATCTCTTTACCGTTAAAAAATCTCCAGTTGATTTGGACATTTTACCACCATCTAATACTAAAAACTCACCATGCATCCAATAATTGACCCATTTTTTCCCACTATATGCTTCTGATTGGGCTATTTCATTAGTATGATGCACTGGTATGTGATCAATACCTCCACAATGTATATCTATTCTGTCTCCCAAATATTTCATTGACATTGTTGAGCATTCTAAATGCCAACCTGGAAAACCTCTACCCCATGGAGATTCCCATTGCATTATTTGATTTTTAAACTTAGAGTTCGTGAACCAAAGTACAAAATCAAGAGGATTTTTCTTATTTGGATCTACTTCTATTCTACTTCCTGCTTCCAATTCTTCAATACTTAAATTTGCAAGTTTTGTATAGTCCTTAAATTTATCTATTTCAAAATATACATTTCCATTAGATTGATATGTATACCCTTTTTTTTCCAAAACCTCAATGAAATTTATCATCTCTTTTATATGTTCAGTTGCCCTACAAACCACATTAGGCCTTTTAACATTTAATTTTTTACAATCATCTAAAAATGCTTCTTCATAGAATTTTGCTATTTCCCAAACTGTTTTCTTTTCTCTTGAAGCACCAAGGGCCATTTTATCTTCGCCTTCATCACCATCTGATTGAAGATGTCCCACATCTGTTACATTCATTACATGTTTAACTTTATAACCAGCATATTCTAAAGACTTTTTAAGTACATCTTCAAATATATATGTTCTTAAATTTCCTATATGGGCATAATTATAAACTGTTGGTCCACAAGTATACATACCAACTTTCCCTGGAACTACAGGAATAAATTCGTCTTTTTTTCTTGTTATTGTATTGTATACATAAAAGCTCATTTTCAACTCTCCTTTTTGTAGGTTTTTAATCAATAATAATCACTTTAATTCTATTATTTAATCTTAATGTTTTTATATTATTTTACATTAACTCTCAATATTAAACTTATTTAAATTGTATCACATTGAGATAAATTTACAATAATATTTAATAAATTAGTTTAGTATACTAAAATATAAAAATACAGAGTATATTAACTCTCTGTATTTTTATATTTTACTATTTACATATATTTTTTATCCAATTTACTAAACTAATATAAAAATTTTCTGTTTTTATCTCTTTTGTATTTATATACTTCTCACCTATTATATGACATCCTAAAAATAAACTTTCTTTATCAAAACATAAATTTTCATCAGTACCTAATGTAATTAAAATAACTTTTTTCCCATTTAAAATATTACCAAAGCTACTTCTTTTTATACCAAAATAAGATTTATAAAACCAACTAGGAAAAAGTAATATTAAACATTCATATTCCTTAAATTCTTCATTTATTTTTTTCACTAATAATACATCCTGAAAAAATTTAATATACTTATTGTTATTTTTTAAATCAGGCTCTATATTTTGTAATTCTATAATTTCACAATTTAACTCCTTCTTTATCCTATGTGAAACTTCTTTTAATAAACCGTTGCATGAATGAAATACTAAAAGAGTTTTCAAGTTATCACTCCTTATTTTATTGATAATTACTTCTTATATATTTAAATTAATATTTTATTACAATTATATGTAATAAAATCACTTTTATATCTAAAGAGTTGAAAAATACTATTTTTATATTTTAATTCTTTTTTAATTTATATATATATGTATAAACTATAAAAAATTTAAAACCTTTTGATTTTTAAATCAAAAGGTTTTAAATTTTTACTATTTCTTATTTTTCACTCTATTTGGTTTTGCTTTTGGTTTTATAACGTTGTTGTTACTTTTATTGTATTTTTTATAACCACTATCATTATCTGTTTTTACATTATCAAATCCTTTTAAGAATCCACAAAGATCCATAAACCATAAGAATAATATTACAAATATTGTTGGTATTATATATTTGTTAACAACAATAGGCATTGTTGGCCATAAAAAATTGGGAATTAGAAATATAGCTAGTGCTAAAATTAAAACTACCCATTTATTAATTTTTAATTTTGAAAATACATATACTCTTAAAGCACTGTATGCAATTAAAGAAATAATTGAAAAAAGTATTATTTCTAATATCATAGTTACTATTGCCATTTTATTCTCCCTCTTTCAATATTTTTAATGATTTCAATACTACAATTATATAGTCTTATTAACAAAGTAACAAGTTTTATAACAGATTTTTATTTTTAATCTTTATAATTTATGTTAAAATTTATCTATAGGATTTCAAGTTAACTTTTAAAACTATTTACATCAAAATTTAGATGTCCAAAATAGTGAAACATATTCCAAATGCTTTAAATACAAAAAATTTTAAAGTTATTGAATAAATTTGAATTTAAACTTGTTTCCCTATAACACTATAAAAAATTTGATATAGATATTTCTAACATTCCTTTTATTTTATTATTACATACATTTTTCTGAATAAATTAATATTTTCAGGAAATAATAACATTTAAATAATAAATAAAAGGAGTGACTATTAATGAAAGTATTAGACACAATAGCTCTTATATTAGTTATAATCGGTGCAGTAAACTGGGGACTAGTAGGATTATTTCGTTTTGATTTAGTAGCTGCATTATTTGCTGGCTCTAGTGCCTTTGGATCAATAAGTGGATTTAGCAGAATAATCTATGGTTTAGTTGGATTATGTGGTTTATATGCAATTTCATTCTTTGCTAAAACAAACGATTCCCATAGAGATATTTAATATCTCTACATTAGTGAATATGATACAAAACTTTAATATATCATATTCACTTTTATTTTTATTAACGCTTAAAATAGAAGGGGGTTAAGGAATGTTATTTATCAAAAATACTTTCCTATAAAAATTCATATGAAGATGTTAAAAGAAAACTTTAATATTAAAAAAGCAACTATTACGGAACTTTTAAATTATTACAAACCTGAAACAATTAATAATTATTGCAAAAAATGTGAAAAATATAATAAAGTTTGGTCTTGTCCAACTTTCAGCTTTGATACTATGAATTACATAAACAATTATAAATTTGCTTATATAATTGCATACAGAATTAATATAAATGCACAAAGCAATATAGAAAATGATTTTAATTCTATAAAAAGACTTATACCTGAAGTAACTGAATATAATGATGATTTTGATAAAATTTTTAAAACCTTATATTATAGTGCACGTTTGCATTTAGACAAGCTTCTGCTTAGTTTAGAAAAAGAATTCCAATCATCTTTAGCTATTTTCTCTGGAAGATGTTTATTCTGCAAAGTGTGTCAAAAGGAATATGGATTAAAATGTTTAAATGAAACTAACTTAAAATACTCTTTAGAAGCACTAGGTTTTGATGTTGCAGATATATTAAAATCATTACTTAATATTGAAATTCAATGGAGTAAGGAATCTTCTTCTCAATATGTTACTTGTGTATCTGCACTTTTCTCAAAAGAAGAAATTGATATTTCAAATTTAAATAAATCCATTTCTAACATTATTGAGTAAATCTAATTTGTACTAATAGATTATTACCAACTTTTCTTATAATTAATATGCTATAAACAACATTTTCCCTTAATAATTCCTCAATTATTTTGCTTATTTCTATATCTAGATTTTTTATTGTGTTTTTATTTTTATCTATAATATTATATGTTTTCCCCTTTTTTTCCAAAAATAAATTATCCCATTGTTCTAAATTTAAATCACCTTCTAAATTGAAAGTGATTCCTTTTTCAATTAGCATTTTTCTTATTTTCTTATATTTAAGTTCCATATTTTCTATTTCTTTTTCTATTTTTTCTAAATTTTGTTTTTTATAATTTATATTTTTTTTAGTAAATTCTATGTTTTTTTCTATATTTAAATTCTCATTGTCTAGTTTATTAATATATTTATTTATTTTTTTTATATATTTTTTACTATTAAACATATTTTTATCTTGCCTTTCTTTTCTTAATATATATACAATATTATTGAGGTGATTTTTAAATGGAAGAATTAGAAAAATTGTTAAGTAGATTGGTTGATTTTCTTATAATTACATTTAAAAAAATAAATATTTTTTTAGTTACTTATTATGATAAACTATTATTTTATTTTAATAAACAAAATACTATTAAAAAAATGTATGAACCGTCTATAAAAAAAAGAACAGAAGAAAATGCTAAATTAAATGATACTTTAAAACAATTAAAATTAGAGGAGTACACACTAAATAACTCCATAAAAAATGCTAAAAATAAACTCTTTATGTTAGAGAAAAAAATAGACTCTACTGAAGATTGTATTAAGAATACTATGCCTTAATACTACCAACTAAATTTATATAAAAATTTCTCTTTATAAATTTTTCAATAATTGCTAATACTAAAACTTGATTATGATTATTAAATAAAAACAATTTATAAAGAGGTGATACATTTTGATTAACTCTATAAAGAAAGATAATATTTATCATAACTTATATGATGGTAAATGGATTATATCTGATAATACTATAGATATATTTTCTCCAATAGATGGAGAACTAATAGGAAAGGTTCCTGCAATGTTAAAAGATGATGTTAATAAGTTTTTAGAAAACTCAAAACTTAGTCAAAAACATTGGGAATTAACTTCTATAGACTCGCGCGCTAATATATTATATAAAACCGCTAAAATTCTTGAAGATAATATAGATGAAATTTCTGAGATTTTAATGTTAGAAATTGCAAAAGATAAAAAATCATCTATATCTGAAGTAAAACGTACTGCTGATTTTATTAGACATACAGCTGATACTGGCCGAAACTTATATGGAGACTTTATCCAATCAGATAGTTTTCCAGGCTTTTCAAGGAATAAATTATGTCTTGCAACACGTGTTCCATTAGGTGTAGTTTTAGCTATATCTCCTTTTAATTATCCTATAAACTTATCAGCATCTAAAATAGCTCCTGCGTTAATGGCCGGTAATAGTGTTTTATTAAAACCACCTACACAAGGCTCGATAAGTGCATTATATTTATCCAAAGCTTTTATGATGGCTGGTCTTCCACATGGTGTTTTAAATACTATTACTGGAAAATCCTCATCGATTGGTGATTATCTTGTATCTCATGAAAATGTAAATTTTATAAATTTTACTGGTTCAACAAAAGTAGGTAATCATATAGCAAGTATCTCTAATATGATTCCACTTATGATGGAATTAGGTGGTAAAGATGCTGCAATAGTTTTAAAAGATGCAGATATTGAAAAAACTGCTAAGGAAATCATTAGTGGAGCATTTAGTTATTCTGGTCAAAGATGTACTGCTATAAAAAGAGTATTGGTAATTGAAGACATAGCCAATAATTTAGTTGATGCTCTTTTAAATGAATTAAACCAACTTAAAGTTGGATTACCTCAAGACAATTGTGAAGTAACACCATTAATTGATAGTAATTCATGTGATTTTGTTATGAATTTAATAAAAGATGCTTTAGACAAAGGTGCTAATTTAGTTACCGGATATAAAAGATCTGGCAATATAATATATCCTACATTATTAGATAACATATCGTTAGATATGGACTTAGCTTGGGAAGAACCTTTTGGTCCTGTTCTCCCTATAATAAGAGTAAGTTCTAAAGAAGAAGCTATACGTATAGCGAACAAATCGCAGTATGGGCTTCAATCTTCTATATTTACCCAAGATATAAATGATGCTTTCAACATCGCAAACAAACTGAACGTTGGCACCGTTCAAATTAATAGCAAAACAGAAAGAGGACCAGACCATTTCCCTTTCTCTGGTGTAAAATCTTCCGGTATGGGAACACAAGGAATAAGGTATAGTATAGAAGCTATGAGTAGATTAAAATCTATAGTTATTAATATTTAAACTAAAAAGCAACTTTAAAATAAAATTCACTTTAAAGTTGCTTTTTTATATAGCGTTCCAAATTAAGTTTTAAACTTATTCATTTATCAAATGAGAAAACTCAAATTAATATTTATATCAATAACTAACAGATTATTTTAGTTAAGAGTTAATTCTTAACTAACTATATTTGTACTTATTTTTCTCAACTGATAACAAAAATTTAATGAATAAATTTAAATTGGAGCTTGTTTCCCTATATAGGGTTCCAAGTTGACTTTTAAAATTATCCATTCCAAAACTTGGATACCCCAAATAGTAAGACATGCTCTGAATCGCTTAGAATTCAACACTACATTTTGTATGAAAATATTTTAAAGTTATTGAATAAATTTAAATTCGAGCTTGTTTCCCTATAGTTTTTTTAAAGTATTGTCTATAATATCCTGACATTTTTCTACTAACCCATTTAACTCATCTTTAGATAAGTCTTTTGTATATATAGGTTCATGAATTATACAAATACAATCTTTATTTTCTTTTTTAGCATCTTTGTATCCTTCATAAATCTTATACGTACCTTTAACTGTAACTGGTATAATTGGCATACCTGACTTTATTGCCATCCTAAGACTACCTTTTTTAAATTCACCTATTTGTCCATTCTTACTTCTTGTTCCCTCTGGGAAGATAAGCATAGACTGTCCATTCTTTAAATTTTCAGTTCCTCTTTGTATGGCTTTTATACCTTCTCTCGGATTTTCTCTGTCTAAAAATACACACCCTATTGCCTTACACCAATATGATAATACCGGTATCTTTTCCAATTCTTTTTTAGCAACAGCTCCTAATGGTTTTTCTACTACTGAAAATATTAATGGTATATCCACTATACTTTGGTGATTAGATACATATAAACACGGACCTTCTATCTCATTTTCTTTGCCTTTTACTATTATATTAAGTCCAGTTGCTTTTAAAAGAAATTTAGACCATTCCTTTCCCTTAACATTTGTGTAGTCTTCATATTCCTTTTTTGATTTTTTCTTTAACTTTTCAGCTTTAGGAATAAAAATAGCCGAAAATGCTGTATAAATTACAGTTTGTAATAAAAACCAAAATTTTCTCATTTATATCACCTACTCTTTAAAATTTACATAAATTATACCTTTATCTAACTAAGCTCTATTTTTTATTATACCAATATTATAAAAAAAAAGTCTATATGTAAACATGTTTTTATTAGTTTTGTTTAATTTATTACCTTTTGGATAAACTTTTTAATATCACTATATAATAGAGGTGTAGCTATTTGAAAAAATGTATTTACAAAAATTATATTATTATTTTTATATGTATTATATTTTCTTTATTTTTACTTATCCCTAAAAATAGATATGATAAGGAATTACTTGTTCATTATATCGATGTTGGACAAGGTGAAAGTATATTAATACAAAATGAAAATTTAAACATTTTAATAGATAGTGGTACTGAAGATACTTCTGCCAAACTATTAAACTATCTAAAAAAACAAAATGTACATAATCTAAACTATGTTTTTCTAACTCATCCTCATGATGATCACATAGGTGGTATTACTTATATATTAAAAAACATGAAAATAGACAAAATATTTTCTCCTAAAATCACAGCCAATACCCCTATTTTTAAAAATTTCGCAAAAGAATTAAATTCAAAAAATATCAAAATCGATCCTCTTATAGCTCCAAAAACAATGAAATTAAATAAAAACATTAAAATAGAAGTATTTTCTCCAACCAAAGATTATTATGATAACTTAAATAATTACTCTTTAGTGTTTAAATTAAACTTTAAAAATTATAATTTCTTATTTACTGGAGATGCTGAAAAAGAAATTGAAAATGAACTTTTAAATTTAGATATAAAATCTAATATTTTAAAAATTGGACATCATGGAAGCAAAACATCTTCTATTGAACCTTTTTTAGATAAAGTTAATCCTGATATTGCTATCATTTCCTGTGGACTAGGAAATGATTATGGTCATCCTAATAAAACACTTTTAAACAATTTATTAGATAGAAATATTAAACTTTATAGAACAGATTTAAACGGTTCTATAACCTTAATTTGTGATAAAAACTCTATAAAAATAAAAAAAGAAAAATCTTAACAATTTAATTCTATAATATATATAGGGTTCTAAAATAAATTTTAAAGTTATTAATTTATCAAGTGAGAAAACTTGAATTAATATTTCACCAATAATTAACAGTTTGTTTTAGTTAAAAGTTGTGGTGATTATTACTTACTTTTATCAGCTGATAATAAAAATTTAATGAATAAATTTAAATTGGAGCTTGTTTCCCTATAGATATAAAATTTTTGTAGCAAACAACCTTTAAAGTTAATCTAAAGTCCTATATTTTATAAACCAAATATTTAAAGAGCATCTTTCTTATATTTATTTCAAAGATGCTCTTTTAATCAATATTATAGGCTTATTACATTTGTAAAAATTAATACAAATAATATTATAGAAACAAATATTCTATATATAGCGAAAGTTTTCATTGGTTTCTTTTTTAAGTAATTAACAAATTTATCTACTACTATTAATGCTACTATAAACGCAACTAAAAACCCAATAGCTAATACTAGCCACTCTCCACTAGTTATTCCATTTAAATTTTTAAATATCTTTAACCCTGAAGCACCAACCATAACTGGTATAGCTAAGAAAAAAGAAAATTCCGTTGCTGCCACAGTAGAAATTCCACCAAACCATCCTCCAATTATAGTAGATGAAGATCTAGACATACCTGGCCACATTGCTAAACATTGAAACACGCCTACTTTTAACGCTTGTGCCGAATTTATCCCATCTATGTCCATAGTTTTCTGTTTCTTTTTTAATGGTTTCTCTGTTAATAATAGTAAAAAACCTCCAACAAATAATCCTATAGCCACAGTAAGTGAATTAAACAAATACTTGTCTATTAAATCATCAAATAATAAACCTAATATCATTGCAGGTATAGTTGCTACAATGATGTTTTTCCAAAACTTTATACTAGTTCTTTGCTTATAATTTAAATTTTTCACTCTTCCCTTTTTGGTAATATTATTCATAATATTGCCAAATATAGTCCCTATAGCAATAAATAATTCTTTAACTGAACTGAATAATTTTTCCCAATATAATACAACTATTGCAAGTATAGCACCAAGTTGTATTACTATAGAAAATATATTAGCAAAGTTTCCTTTAAAATTTATTAAATCTCCAACAATAATCATATGTCCTGTAGATGAAACTGGTATAAACTCAGTAATTCCTTCTACTATAGCAATAATTACTGCCTTAAGTATTAATATCAAATTTAATTCCAAATCCTTTTCCTCCTTGATAAATACAAAATTTCTCTAATTAGTATTTCATAAAAATTGTTTTATAATTAATACCACGATTAATATTATATCAAAAATTTAAACCTATTACTATTTTTGCAAAAATTTTTCAAAGCAAAATAGGAAGCAATTTAATGCTTCCTATTTTATTTTCTTTCAAAAAATATTTCTCTTATAGGTTTTTTTCCATCTATTGAAAGAGATATTTTAGTTTTTCCTTCTAAAATTGATAAGTCATAATAATCATTAACTTCCGAGTAAGTTCCATCATTTAAACTTATATAGTATTTTTTCATCATAATACTATCATTAAATACTCCTACTGTAAACTTAATTGCTCCGTCCGTATCTTCTTTTTTATCTTTTTTAGATATTATTAATGTAGGAATTTCATCTTTATTTTTATCACCATTAATTATTTGTGGATTCAAATTAAACACATCGGATTTAGTTACAAATAAAGTTGGACTTATATATCCACTTTGATTTTCAATTTGAATATCCTCCGGATTTTTAATAAATGTTACAAAAGAATTACTTTTAGGCGATATAAACTTATTATTATCTATGGCAATTGTATAAGTATTAAAATACTTTTCCATATCTTTTTTATATTGTTTTATTTCTTTTTCTGAATTTAAACCAACAATCTTTACATTTTCTAATCCATTTTCTATAATTTCAACAGCACTTAGCGGAACATCGTTTAGTGTCATATAACAACTGTTGCCACCATCTATCATTACCCATTTTCCATGTACATTGCTCCATACTTCAACTACTTTAAATCCTTGTCGAGGCTTAGGTTTCATATCGTTTTTAGTAGCTAATGAACCTTTCCTTACATATGTTCCTAATGTTGATAACGATTCTTCTAAAATTATAGAATATCCATCATCAGACAGTGATTTAGTAGTTGTCATTTTTTCTAATATTTCTTTTGTTGTATCTCCATTTTTCATAGCACTAATATTAAATTGAGCTTTTTCATTAATCCAATTGATTATAGCAAAAGCTTTTTCTATATCATTTCCTGATTTTTTTACTATATCATCAAATTTATATTCTTTTTTTATACTTTTTTGATAATCGCTTTCTCCATCCATATAGTAAAATTTTATATTATTTCCTTCATATATATTATTATAATTTGTTATTTTAACATTGTATTTATAATCATAATAGGCAAGTTTATTTTTATTAAGTATAACAAATATTCCAACACATACAATTATCATTAACAAGCCTACTATTTTACCTTTTTTTGGGCCCTTACTCATTTTAAGTCCTCCTAAAATATTTCTTAATATTTTTATCGCCCTTAATTTTAATTTATTAATAGTTATTGTAATTATTTTTTTATATTTATACATAATTATATTTTTGAAATACTAAAATAAAAAGGTTATACAAAATTTAAGTTTTGTACAACCTCTTTAAAAGTTAAAATAATCCTTTTGTTTGGTAACAATTGTATATGAATTTATTTATATTCAGGACCGGCGTTTAATATGTCCTTACTAACATTTTCAAATTTTTTAAAGTTATCTTGGAATTTTCCAGCTAACTCTTTTGCCTTTACATCATAGTTATTTTTATTTTCCCAAGTATTTTTAGGATTTAAAATTTCACTTGGTACATTTTTTATATCTTTTGGAACTAACACTTTAAATATTTCATGTTCTTCAAATTCAGCTTTTCTAAGGTCTCCATTTAAAGCAGCCTTTACCATTGCTCTTGTATATTTTAAGTTCATTCTTTTTCCAACACCATATTCCCCACCAGACCATCCAGTGTTAACTAAATAAACCTCTGTATCATGTTTAATTATTTTTTCACCTAATAATTTAGCGTATACTTCAGGATTCATTAACATAAATGGTTCCCCAAAGCATGCTGAAAAAGTTGCTTTTGGACTTGTTATTCCTCTTTCTGTGCCTGCTAATTTACTAGTGTATCCTGACATAAAGTGATACATTGCAGCTTCTTTTGTTAATTTTGATATTGGTGGTATAACACCAAATGCATCTGCAGTTAAGAATATTACAGTACTTGGGTTTTGACCTTTTCCACTTAATTCAGCATTATCTATATACTCTACTGGATATGCTCCTCTAGTATTCTCTGTTAACTTTTCATCATCAAAATTTGGATTTCTTTTTTCATCTAAGATTACATTTTCTAAAACTGCTCCAAATTTTAAAGCATTATATATTTGAGCTTCTTTTTCTGCATCTAATCTTATAGTTTTTGCATAGCATCCACCTTCAAAATTGAATACACCATCATCAGACCATCCATGTTCATCGTCACCAATTAATTTTCTATCTGGAACAGCTGACAACGTTGTTTTTCCTGTTCCTGAAAGTCCAAAGAACACTGCTGTGTCTCCATCTTGTCCTATATTAGCAGAACAGTGCATTGGGAATACACCTTTTTGAGGTAATAAGAAATTCATTACTGAGAATATTGATTTTTTAATTTCTCCTGAGTATTGAGTTCCCCCTATTAATATAATCTTCTTTTCAAAATTTACTAAAACAAAAGCTTCTGAATTTATACCATCTTCTTTACCATTAGCTTTAAATCCTGGAGCTGCTATTACTGTAAATTCTGTATTATGCTTATTTAATTGTTCTTTTGTAGGTCTTCTAAATAACTGAGTTGCAAAAAGAGCTTGAGATGCGTATTCCGCTACAACTGTTATGTCCATTTTATATTTTTCATCTGCTCCTACGTATCCATCAAATACATACAGGTTTTTGTCTTCTAAATAATTAATAACTTTGTTGTAAAGTTTATTAAAAGTTTCTTCATCTATTGAAAGATTAGTATCATTCCAGTTAACTAATGATTTTATACTTTCTTGACAAACTATAAATCTGTCTTTAGGCGATCTTCCTGTATATTTTCCTGTTTCAACAACAATAGCTCCACTTTGTGAAAGTTTACCTTCTCCATTTTCAAGTGCAAACTCAACTAATTGTGATACTGCTAAATTTCTATATATATTCTCTGATGTTTTAATTTTTAAATTTTCTAAGTTAATACTCATTAATATTCCCCCAAATAATTTTATATTTAATTAATTTACACCTCGTAAATTATATGTATTTTTTTTATTTATTAACACTAAATTTATTAATTTTAAATATATTTGCTATATTTTTTTTATATTTATAATTTTTTATGTTTTCTTCTGACAGTTATTAGTATAACACTTTTTTATAAAAAGTACAGTATATTTTTCGTTTTTCTTCGCAAAATGTTATACTTTATATTTTTTTGACGACTTTATTGTGTATAAAATGAATTTTTTCTTATTTTTTTATTCAATTTTGAGTCATTATTTACTTTTATGAATAATTATATTTTAACGATTTATTAATTGTTTTACATTGGCATATATTCTCCAGCCTTACAAATAGTTATTTTACATGTTCTCATAAATTATGATAAATTTAACATTTATTATATATATTTCTTTCAACTTCACGAAAAAAGCAAGTCTTATATTTTAGACTTGCTTTTTATAATGAATATTTATATTTTTAATTTTTTAATTTTTTCTATTAATTTATTTTGAGTCTTATTTAAAATTAAATTTGCACAATACTTATTCTCTGGATCACCATAATTAAATCCGTCATTTTCATATCTAGGAATTACATTTACATGTAAGTGGGATAAATCATTAAAAATTCCACCATTCTGAATTATAGTTATGCCATCTGGATTAAATGTCTCTTGTAATAGTTTACTCATACTTCTTAAAATATCAGAAAGATTATTTAATTCTTCCAAAGTTAAATCATAAATTTCTTTAACATGCCTTCTAGGTAAAATCAATAAATGTCCTTCATTAAATGGAGCTTTGTCAAGAATTACAGAAAAAAAGCTATTTTCATAAACTTTATAAACCCCTAATTCATTATTAGCCAATCTACACCCTAAACACATAATTTATCACCATACCTTTAAATTTATTAATACTTCATAAGTATTATTTTATATTATAAAGTAATGTATTTCTATAAATTTTGAATTTTCAAGAATAGATTTAATTTTCTAAATTTTACCATTTATCATTTAATTTTAAAATAATAAACCTATATATTTCTCCACTTCTTCTTCTTTATCTTTTAATAATAAATTTATAAATTTTTTTAAAAATTTCTCTGCATCCACTTCTGTAAGTATTATAGAATTATGTTCCTTTTGCCATAAATTATTTTTATCTACTATACACATCCCCTCTGCAATGCCTTCTTTACAAATTTCTGTGTAAGTAGAAAATCCTTTACATATACTTTTATCTATAAAATATCCTACAGCTAATGGATCATTTATAACTGAACCTATTATTTTATCAAATCTCCAGTAAAACTCGCCATAAAATTTTGTTATTTCAGAAACTACTTTTGATAACTTTCCATCAATCATTCTGATAAATTCAACCATGTTTGGGGTCAAAACTGTTTTATTAGTAACATCCAATCCAATAATATGTACTTTTTTACCTAAATTTTTCAATACATAATCTGCAGCATGGGGATCGACATAATAATTAAATTCAGAAACTGGTGTACAATTCCCACATTCTTTAAAGGTTCCTCCCATAGAAACAAATTCATTTAAATTTTCAAATGCGCTCTTATCTTTCATTATAGCTTTAGCTATATTAGTAAGTGGTGCTAATGCTATAATAGATACTTTTTCATTGTTATGTAAAGTTTCTATTATAAAATCTTCTGCGCCATAATTTAATACTCCATTTTTAACTTTTGGTAGATTAGTATTACCTAACCCATCAGCTCCATGTACATTTTCTGCTTTTTCTAACTTTTTATAAAGAGGCTTGTCATTTCCTAAGTAAATAGGTATATGAAGAGAATTAGTAAGTTCTAGTGCTTTTAATGCATTTTCTCCACAAGTATTTAAATCTACATTTCCTCCTACTATAGTTATACCTAACACTTCTAATTCTTCTGAATTTAAAGCTAGCAATAATGCTAAAAAATCATCTATTCCTGGATCACAATCAATTATAACTTTCTTTTTCATAAATTCCTCCTATGTTGTTTAATTTAAAATAATATTTTAATATCTTTTTTATATTTTACATGTTTTAATGTGCAAAGCATTTATAAACGATAAGTCTTATATATCATACAAATTTTCTAATTATTTTTCAATTAAAAAATTTTCAACACAAATATAATATTTTAATAATAGCAAAAGAAATGCCTTAAAATGACGAGTAAATCATTTTAAAGCATTTCTTTTAATTTATATAATAAGAAATAGAAATTTTAGTCCTATAGAAAATTAATTTCCTAGAACTTCAGTTGAAAGTTTATTTACTAACAACCTAAATATAATAATTCATTATAACTATTTAATATTTTTGGCCAAAAGTGCTGCCCCTATTGCCCCTGCATGATGTGCAAGAGTATGAGTTTTTACATCCTTCCCAAGCTTTTTGCCTAAACTTTTAACTACATAAGGGCAATTACTAAGACCACCTGTTAAATAATACTGTTCTCCATCTCCAAATTTATTACAAAGTGATGAAACCTTATTAACTACAGAATCTATAACTGCAAAAGCTATATTTTCTTTTTTTTCACCACTACCAATCAAACTTATGACCTCTGATTCAGCAAACACTGTACACATAGAACTTATAGTTACACCACTACCACCTTCAGCAAAATTACATAACTCCTCTATACCTAAGCCTAAAATATTTGCCATTATTTCTATAAACCTTCCTGTACCTGCTGAACATTTATCATTCATAAGGAAATTAGTTATCATACCTTCTTCTATTGATATAACTTTAGTATCTTGTCCACCTATATCTATAACTATAGCCTTATCGCTCATTAAGTATGCAGCACCTTTCCCATGACATGTAATTTCAGTGATCTCTTTATTTGAATATGGTACAGAAACTCTACCATATCCAGTTGCTACAACTTTTCTTTTTTCTTTTGTTATACCTTTTGAATTAAGTATTTCCTCTATTTCACTTGCAGTTTCTTTACTGTTCCATCCAGTTTTCATTAACAATGTATCTATAAGCTTGTCTTCCTCAAAAACTGCAACTTTAGCTGCTGTTGATCCTATATCTATTCCTATATAATACATTTTTTACTCCTTTTTAAACCTTTCACTTTAGTTATTATCACTTTATAAGTTTACTAAAGCATTTCAATAAATGCTGCTATTCTTGTTTTTATTTGACCTAAATCTGTTTTAGAATAATCAGTTTCTAAGCTCATATATTGTACATTTTTTTCATTTTTAACAAACTCTTTTACTTTCATTGACTCTACGTTATAAGTATGACAAGCTTGCAGTGTAACATCTATAACACCATCTACCTTATACTCATCTATAAGCCCATCTAAAAGTTCTAATCTACCATCATTGTTTGACATTACAGAGCATGGTATTTTCAAATATTTCTCTGCAATAGCTTCAATTGGTTCTTTATTTTCATCTACAAGCTGAGCCTTTTCTTTTACTCCACCACAATTTTCAAAACATACAACTACTCCACCATTTTCTTCCACGGTGCCTACAACTTTTTCTATAGCTCCTCCAATAGGACATCCTGTAATTAAGATTCTTTTTGCACTTTTTGATATTTTACTTCCATTTTTACTATATTCTTCTTTTATCTCATCAATCATTTTTCTCATATTATTATTTTGTTCTATTTTATCAAAACTAAATCCAGTTCCTTCTAGAACCTTATACATTTCAAGTCCTCCTATTGGTGGTGGAGTTAACTTTGATAATGAATAAAATTCTTGAAGTAATTTTCTCTCTTCATTTTTTATTTTTATAGCTTCTCTTAATTTTTCATCTGTAATTTTTACATTAAATTGTTTTTCTAAACATTCTTTTAAATATTCTATTTCATTTTTCCATACCTTTAATGCATGTTCTCTATCCTGAGCTTGCGGTAAATGCATTACATGCATAGGCTTTATTTTGCCTAAATATTCATACATTTTCTTCTTCCCATCACAAGTAGTTTCTCCAACTAATAAATCTGAAAAATATGTATATGGACATTTTTCTGTTAAAGCAAATCCATAGCTTGATTTTATAAGTGGACATAAATTTTTAGGAAGATGTTTTTCTGCATCTGGTATTGGTTCATCACTCATACCACAAAGTCCTACTGGAATAGCCCCTGATGCATATATAACTTCGTATGGAGTATATGTACAAAATACACCTACTACATTTTTTCCACTTTCTTTAAAATTCTTAACCTTTATAAATCCATTTTTTCTTGCTTCACTAAACTCTTCAAAAATACTTGGTAAATTATTCATTCTTTTTCCCCCATATTTTATATATAATAAATAAATTTTTTCATATTTCTATTTTTTTCTACTTCTATATATCATATTATTATACTTAACCATTTTTTTCTATTGTTATAATATTTTCAAATAGTTACTAATTACTTATTATAAATTTGAATTTTAAAACAAAAAACATTCCTTTAATGAAAAGTCTACTTGACAGTGGTTTATTCATTAAAGGAATGTTTTTTGTTTTAAATTTAGTCAATCATATCTTGTTTAGGTCCAAAAAATTCAAAATTAATATATTCTTCTTTAACACCTAATTCTTTTAATGCTTTATAAATTCCTTTCATAAATGGAGGTGGTCCACAAAAGTAAAAATCACCATTTAACGGTAGATTGTTTTTAATCCAACTGTAATCTACTCTCCCTTTAAAGTCATAATCTTTGCCTAAACTATCATCATCCTTAGGATTGCTATAAAAAACTATATTCCTTACATTATCTCTATTTTTCATAATTTCTTTCATTTCATCTTTAAAGGTTTCAACATCAGAATTTTGTATAGCCTGAACAAAGAATATTTCCTTTCTCTTTTCTACCTCTTCATAAAGCATAGATATAAGTGGAGTTATTCCTATTCCTCCTGATATTAATATAAGCGGTTTTTCTTTATTATTTTCATTTATCGTAAACAATCCCATAGGAACCATCCCATAAATAATATCACCTACTTCTACTTTATCATGCAAATAATTGCTTATAAGTCCGCTAGGCACTTTCTTTACGCTTATTCTATAAAACTCTTCATTTGGCATCATTGATAAACTATAAGTTCTTATCTCATCTTTATACTTTTCATCTTTACTATTTAATTTTATAGTAAAAAATTGCCCTGGCTTATGTTTCAAAAGCTTACTTTTATCTTTTGGTTTAAAATAAAATGAAATCACATCATTATTTTCTCTAATCTTTTTAACTACTATAAATTCCTTAAACCCATTCCATGCCATAGGCTTTGCAGAATTAATATTAGAATTGCTATACTTGCTCATAATTTCTTGTATAGAATATTCCGACTGTTTTCCATAAACATCTTTTATTTTATTCATTTAACTCACCCCTTAAATACATTATACACTATATTGTTTAATATTGACTATCTTTTAGTAAATATTATCCTGCTTTTTTTAATCATATTCAAAAGACTATATCAAAGAACTTTTATAAACTTTAATATAGTCTTATTATTTTAATAACCTAATTTAGCTATGTACTCTTTTAGAATATTGGCTGAATTATTAAATTCATATTTTTCTTTTTCTTTCATATCTAATTCAATTATTTTTTCTATTCCATTTTTGCCTAAGATACTAGGAACTCCCATATATACATCATTTTGTTCATATTCACCTTCTAATAAAGCAGAAACTGGAATTACTTTTTTCTCATCATGGAATATAGCTTTAAGAACTCCAACTACAGTGGCTCCTATACCATAGTAAGTACTGCCCTTACCGTTTATTATTTCCCAACCAGCTTTAGCTGTTTCTTTTACAATATCATCTAGATTATCCTCTTCAATTTTATTGTAATTGCTAACTAATTTCAAGAAAGACTCTCCTGCAACAGTTACACATGACCATGGAACCATTTGAGAATCCCCATGTTCTCCCATAGCAAATGCTTGTATTGATTTTGTATCTATTCCACCTAATTTTTCTGATATTATTGATTTTAATCTAGCTGTATCTAAAGCCGTTCCTGTTCCTATCACTTTATTTTTAGGAAGTCCTGATAACTTTAATACATGATATGATATTACATCAACTGGATTTGATGCTAATATAAAGAATCCATTAAATCCTGATTTCATAACCGGCTCCACTATGGAATTACATATTTTAACACTGACTTCTAAAGTATCTAGTCTTGTTTGTCCTGGTTGTGGAGGTGGTCCTGCAGTTATTACAACCGCATCTACATCATTACAATCTTCATAACTTCCAACTCTAATTTTAGTTCTTAAAGACATATATTCTACAGAATGCATTAAATCTAATGCCTCACTTTTAGCTCTATCCTTATTAATATCTATCATTATTATTTCTTCGCATATCCCTTGATTAACTAATGCATAAGCACAACTAGAACCCACTAATCCAGTTCCAATAATTGCTACTTTTCTTGATTTGATTGACATTTTAATCTCTCCTTAAATCTAAATATATTAATTTTTTATCAAGCTTCGTTTTTAAAATTGTTAATATTTTAACATTCAATTCATTAAACACATTGTACAACTTTTATAGTAAAATGTGAATACTTTAAATTTTTTTCGCAATTTTGCAACATTATTATTTACATTAAAACTTTTTAATTAAAATTTAAAAATAGTTTGAATTTTTTTTAACAATTAAAACATCAAAAATACTTAGGATTTATTTCTTCAACATATTAGCGGATAAATCCACTAATATGTTTTTCTTATCTTGTAAATGTATAAATTAGAGTTTAAAATTCTATATTTTATTTAAGATAATTTATAGTAGCTGAATAATCTATAAGTTTTTTTATAAAAACATCGGTAGCCTTAGAAATCATCATATCTTTTGGCGTTATATAAGAGAAATGTCTTTTATAATTTTCTTTTAATTCTATTACAGACAATTCTTTATTTTTCACTCCTTCTTCAGCTACATAATTTGATATAAGAGTTATACCTAAATTATTTTTAACAGCTTCTTTAACTGAATAATTGCTCCCAAGCACCATCATGGATTTAGGTATAATTTCCTTAGTTGTTAAAAACATATTTAAATACTCCCTAGTTCCTGATCCATTTTCTCTAGCAATCCATCTTCTATCTTTAAGTAAAGTATAAGAAAATTCTTTTGAAACCATTGGGTCATTGTAAGGCAACATAAGTACCATTCTATCTTCTAAAAAATAATTTTGATTAAAATCAAAAGATGGCGCAACCCCTTCTATAAGCCCAATATCTATTTTTAAATTCTTTATCTTATCACATATGTTAGTTGTATTTTCAATAAGTAACTCTATCTCAACATCTGGATATTCTTTAGAAAATTCACCTAAAAAACCTGGCAAAAAATATTCTCCTATAGTAAGACTTGCTCCTATTTTCAAATGTCCTTTTATTGTGTTCGATACATTTTTTAATTCATCCTTAGTATTTTCTAAAAGCTTTAAAATTTCTTTTGCTCTTTTATAAAGCAAAACTCCACTTTCAGTGATTACTATAGTTTTTTTCTTTACAGATCTAGTAATAAGTTCTGTATTAAAATAGCTTTCTAAATTTTTAATATGAACACTAACACTTGGTTGTGATAGGTTTATACTTTCCCCTGCCTTTGTAAAGTTTTCATATTCAACAACAGCTATAAATGTTTTTAATTCTTCTAACATAATTTATCTACATCCTAACAATAATATATTTTTTATCACCCAAAAATATTTACTATACAATATTATATATTATTTAACAAAAAATTAAATATATAATCATTATTTTTTTTAATGATTACTATGATATATATTTATTTTACTTATGATTTTTTCAGTATTATACTTTTTATATAGTTTGAAATTACTAATAAATTATTTTAATAAAATACTTTTTACATAGAAAGGGTTGTTATAATGAATAAAAGATTTAATAATTTTATAGATAAAGGTTTTGAGATTTTGCCTGGACTTTTGATTTCTATAATAGTTGCTTATATAAGTATTGCTTTATCAAAATTTTTACCTAAACTTGGAGCATCTTCAATATCTATTTTTCTAGGTATGGCTTTAGGTAACACATGCTTACATAAAAAAAGTTTTCAAAAAGGATATAAATTTGCAGAAACAGACTTATTAGCTTATTCAATAGTACTTTTAGGTGGTACATTAAGTGTGTCTACAATATTAAATTTAGGACTTTCCGGTATTGCATTTATAGTATGCCAAATGTCTGTAACTATTTTTGCTGCTCTTATGATTGGTAAAAAATTAGGTTTTAGCGACAATTTTAGATTCTTAATGGCTAGCGGGAATGCTGTATGCGGTTCTTCTGCAATTGGGGCTACAGCCCCTGCTATAAATGCAACTGATGATGAAAAAGGCATTTCAATAGCTATAGTAAATGTAACTGGTGTAATTTTAATGATTTCATTGCCTTTAATATCAGGACTTTTATACAATCATGAAACTTTTAAAACCTCTGCTATGATAGGTGGTATTCTTCAATCAGTAGGACAAGTTGTTGCCAGTGGTGCTATGGTTAATGATTCTGTAAAAGATTTATCCTCTATATTTAAAATTGTACGTATAATATTACTAGTTGTAGTTGTATTATTCCTTGAAACTCTTAAGAACAAAAAAACTAATAAAGATAACAATATAAATCCTAAAAAGAAAAAATTTAATATTCCTTGGTATGTTATAGGTTTTTTCATTACTTGTGCTCTATTTAGCTTTAACATTATACCAGTTTCTCTATCAAAATCCTTTAAAGTTTTAAGCAATAACCTTGAAATAATAGCACTTGCAGCTATCGGACTTAGAGTTAATTTTAAAGAACTTATAAAACATGGAAAATCAGTCTCATTATATGGATTATTCATAGGAATAATCCAAATACTATCTGCTATAACTTTAATAGGCATATTTTTATAAAAATATGCCTATTAAAGTTATATTTTATTTTAAATAATTTCATCCTTTTTTAGTAAATCTAATCCCTTTTCATAATACTTTTTCCATATATCCTGTGGAACCATTGCTCCACCTGTTGCCCATACTATATGAGTTGGAACAATATCTTTTTTAATATAATTTTCTTTACTTAATTTTAACGGGCCAATAAAAGACGCTGCAGCTGAAGGCTCTAATTGTAAATGTTCTTCATTATTGGCTATAGCTAATAACTTATACAGTTCTTTATCTTCTAATGTGTACCCTCCTGCTATTGATTTTTCAAGTAATTTTCCAACAAATCCTGATGGTTTACCTACAGCCAATCCATCAGCATCAGTTTTACCATCTATCCCATATTTTTTTACGGATATATTTTCATGCTGTCCAGTCATAAGCCCCAAAATCATAGCAGGGGCATGAGTAGGTTCTACCAAAAAACAATGAACATTCTCACCAAAAACACTTTTTAGACCAAAAGTTATACCTCCTGGCGCTCCACCTACACCACAGGGCAAGTAAACTAATAAAGGATGTCTTTCATCTATTATTATATTTTTATATTTTAATTGTTTTTCTAACCTTAATGCGGCAACAGCATAACCTAAAAATAAATCTTTAGAATTCTCATCATCAATAAAATATGAATTTTTACTTAAATTAGCTTGTTTTCTTGCAATTTCTATAGCCTTACTATAATCTCCTTCATGTTCAATTACATTTACTCCTAGACCTTTTAAAAGCTCTTTCTTCCACCCTTTAGCGTCGTATGACATATGCACATCAACCTTAAATCCTAATTTAGAAGATATTATCCCTATGCTTAAACCTAAATTTCCTGTTGATGCAACTATTATATTATATCCAGAATAAAATTTTTTAAATTCCTCACTATCTAATTTGGAATAATCATCCTGAACATTTATAAGATTATCTTTAATAGCTAAGTATTCTGCATATTTTAAAACTTCATATATTCCACCTCTAGCTTTAATAGATCCAGATATGGGCAATTCATTGTCACATTTGCAATATATATCTCCAATTACAATTTCATTATAATAATTCTCCATAAAAACTTTCATTTTATTTATATTTATTAATCTTGATTCTATAATTCCGTTAGATTCATTAGTTTCACAAAAGACTTTATTAATGTATGGTGCAAATCTTTCTAATCTTGATTCTGCATCAATTACTTCTTGAAAATTGATTTCTTCTATTTTCCCATTTGGAATATATTTTTCATTTTTCCAAATGAACTCCTTCATATTTATTATATTATGAAATATAACACAATTTTTAATAACTTTTTTTATTTTTTCTTTATCTAATCTTCCTTTTTTCATTTAATTTGCCCCCCTACAAATATAGTTAAATCCTTTACTTATTTCTATATATGTATATAGTATTCCTTTGTTACAATTTCATATAGGGCTACAAGTTAGCTTTTAAAATTATTAATTTCAAAACTTGCATACCCAAAATAGTTAGACATGCTCCAAATCACTTCAAATTCAACATTGCACTTTGTATGAAAATACTTTAAAGTTATTGAATAAATTTAAATAGGAGCTTATTTTCCTATGATAGTTATTATAAATTCAAATAAAATTTACTATAATCAAAAGGGCATACTCCTTAAGACTAACTTCGAGAATGCCCTTTTTATCTTATTAATTATTAATTATTTCGTTATATATTCTTCTCTCTATTTCGTTATTAGCCTCTTCTACATACTTATTTATAGAAAACAAATCAACTATTATCCATATTAGAACTACAAGTAATCCTAATAAACCAATAATTATTAAACAAGCTACTGCACTTACAATAGTTGTTATTAATTGTGATTTTGCAACATCTTTTCTTCCTAAATATGCATTATGAAATCCTAGCATTCCGCCTAGTACCCATAATATATAAACTAACGGAAGTTTAACCCTTTCCTTTTCCACCAAATATTCATAAATCTTTAATTGTTTCTCATCTAACACTTTTAATTCTTGAGCTGTAATCAAAATATATCACTCCTTATTTAAACTATTGTATATGCTATTTTCTGAATCTTCATTTATGTTATCTATAATGTTTTTAGCTAAAAATAAATCTACAGTAACCCACGCTAACACTATTAAACCTAGTATTGAATTTAAGTTAAAGAAACCAAAAAAACAATTTTTTAAATTTTCAATAGTTATTTGATTACTCATAGCCATATCTACCATTCTTTCCACAGCAATATTGTTATGCTTTAGTATATTTTCTAATATTAAATTCACAATAGTTATACTTAATTGCGCTATAGCTACTTTAGGTCGATTTAAATAAAAATTATGAATTCCAAATTTTTTCCCTATTGCCCATAGTATATAAAATAGAAATACTTTTTTTCTTTCTTTTTTTGTATTATCACAAAAAATACTTAAATCTTTTTCATTTAACACCTTAAGTTCTCTTGCTGTTATATCCATATTTTACCTCCTATCTATAAGTGTTCTCCTTATTTTTATATTATTATATATTACAATATTATTCTATATTTTTGAAATTATTTACAAAATATTAACTATATATTTTTTTAAATAAGAATTGCCTTATAATATAGACTTTATATCATAAGGCAATTCTTAAATTTATTTTAATTTATTTTTTTTAGCCAATGTTGGAAATATAAATCCTAATGCAATAAGAATAAATGGAGTTAATACATTTAATGTTATTTGGAATATCCATTGTGATGAGAATACCTCTACACCCTTAGGGAACATTCCCATTATACATGCAAATGCAGTAAATATAAAGCACCATGAACCTATCACCATTGCTAATTTAGAATTTTTAACAAATTTATATTCTAAATTAAATGTGCCTTCTTTTGCTTTTCTAAGTGCTACATATGCTAAGAATACCCATAAATATCTCATTGGCATTACAATTGAGTTGAGGTCTAATAACCAGTTAAATAATGAATTCATATCACCTATTCCTAATGCAGGAACTATAATTAATATTCCTACTAATATCAATGTTATTTTATATCCTGTTATAGGTGTTCCATTTTCATTTGTTTTTAACAAGCTTTTTGGCACATATTCTTCATCAGCTTCTGCTAAGAATACTTTTAATGGTGCATCTATTGAAAATACTAGTGCAGATATTTGAGCTAATAAGTTTGCTATTGAATATAATACAACGAATGTATTCCCCAATCCATAATAATCTCCAAGTATAGCAAAAGCATAATACTGACCATTCATTTTTAAGTCTGCTGGTATGTTATTTGCATCAAACATCATAGACATTGCTATTGAACCAAGTATGGCACATATTGCAACCATACCTGCTAAAATCATCATTCCTCTTGGAAATTCTTTTGATGAATTTTTAGTATTATTAACATATGGAGATAACTTTTCTGCTCCACCTACTGCAAATACTAACATTGATAATGTAGTAAAATAAGCAAAATTAAATTCAGGCATTATAGATTTAAATGTTATATTTGTAGTTGCTGGTTCAACGCCTCTTAACATAGGTGCTGTAACAACTAACAATATGTACAATAGGGACATGACAAAGACAGCTGTTCCTGCTATTGTTCCAATTTTTTTTATTGAATTTATACCTTTAGCTGCAACCCACATAAAAAATATAAATATTCCTAAAATTAGAAATTGAGCAACTAACGTACTAAATGAATCCATAAATTTACTATCCGGAAATATAGCCCAATCCAATGCTATTAATACTGATTGAGGTTTCTGAGCTAGATAAGGTATATGAACAACCCAATAAGTAAATCCTGCAAAGTATGCTAATTTCCTTCCACTAGCTCCTGTAGTTTCTCTTATCCAAGTACTAACTCCTGCTTTACCATCTTTAAAAGCAGAACCTAATTCACCAACCATTAAAACATATGGTATAAAGTATAAAGCTATAATAAGTACCCATGACACTATAACTTTTAATCCTTGATTTGCATAATTATTAACTACATTACCAAATCCCCAAACAGAAACAAACCCCATTAAACCAAGATTATACCACCTTAACTTTTCTCCTTCATTATCACTCATTTTTTCCAACTCCTTTTTTTGTATTAAAATTTAAAGATTTCTTTAAAAAATTTTAACACATATTTAAAATTAATCAAAACATTTTATATTATTTATATTTTATTTGATTAAATTATTATAATAATTATTGGTAATATTTTTTATTTTTTTATCTTTTTATAGTTTTTTCGACTTTTTAATTTTTACATATAGTATAACTAAAAATTTTATATCTAATTCATTGTGTATAAATAAAATTACTTTTATTCATAAAACAACGGTATGTTCTTTAAATCAATATATTTATTTGTAATCCTATTTTTATTTTTCTAAATACGAATAATTGTTGTTTATTTTCAAAAAAAGCAATTGAAATAATGAATAGTTACCTTTTTCATTATTTCAATTGCTTTTTACTATATAAATTAGAATTACTTATTCTCTGTTATTTCTTTTTCTATAGTTTTTATAATCTTATCACTCCCCCCCCCCTATTTTGCTTGTAGCATTTTTTATATTTAAATTTTAAATAATTTACAAAATACTCCTTATTGTTTTTACTATGCATTACATTATTCCTCCTTACAGCATTTAGTTATTTCTCTATAATAATTTTCAAAAAAATGATGATTATATTCTGGCTTAAAATATTGTTTTTTCTTAATCCAAATAAATCCATCTGATTTTGATATCACTGCTACATCTACTGGTCCACCAACTGTTAATGCTTTTTCATCTAATGCTACTTGACGCTTAAACGATGTTAAGTTTACTAAAGACTCTGCCATAGATGATAATTCCTCAATTGGTAAATATCTTATAGCTCTGAGTACAGGCACTAAATATTCTTGTTGAGAATACTCTATTACATTTTTAATAACTTTTTCAAATCTACAATTCATTTCTTTTTTCAGTTCATCTTTTTCATCTTTAGAAACTTTATTTTCATCTATTTCATCTATTAAATTTAAAATATTATAATTAAATGATTTTTCAATTATATTTATATAATCTAAACTTATTCCCCTTAAAAACGTATTTACTATATCTACTTGTGCAAAAGGAATTATGCATTGATCCATTTGTAAATCAACCTTTTCATACATATCCACTTTATATTTTAAAAACCCTTTTATATAACCTGAAATTTTATAGCATACTAATACTGGGAAAATGTCTTTATCTCCAAATCCTGATATTACTACTCCTGTATAATTACTTAAAAATATATCTTTTTCAAACATCATATTACACATATCTATTACTTTTTGGAGATGCGTTTCATCCATACACTCTTTTCCTAAGTATTCATCTATATATTTTTTACAAAGGTCATTATATGAATTTCCTATTAAAACAGATAAATCCTCCGGTGCCTCGTCCAATACTTTTGCTTTATCTATTTTTTCATAATAAAAATCTATAACCTTATGGGAAATGCTTTTTAATTCACTTTCTTCTAATGGTCTTTCTAAACCCTCAACTTTTTCAAAATAATTTTTTTCTATTTTTGAATTTATTTCTTTTATAAGCGGTATTACCATTTGCAAATAATATTTTTTCTCATATTTTTCAAATTCATATATATTATTTTTTAACTTTCTTATGAAATCTTCACCGTATTCTATAAGATAGTCCTTTTTTATCTCTCCTAATTTTATTTTATAATCTTTTATTATAATCTCCCAAGGTATTCCCATAAATTCTGCATTATTATAAATCATTATACCTAATGGCTCATATTTGGATAACCTAAAAAGCTTATTTGCAGTATTATAAAATTTATTTCTATCTCCAATAGTTACTGCACTATCTGCTGCTAATGCTATTGCCTTTTTATTCATAATAGCTATTTCTGCAGTCATAGTATCCCTCCTAAGCCAATTTGCACCATGAATACAAACTGTTGTATAAAGTTTTAACTATATTATTTTTAATTTTATAATTTATATTATGATACAACCTTGTTTAAGGTACTTATTTTACAGTTTTTCTATTAATTCAGTAAATTTCATATAATAATTCACCTTTAAATAAGAATAAAAAACATTGAAAGATTTTTTATCTTTCAATGTTTTTTATTCTTATAAGATTCCAGATTGTTTAATTATAAACACTTAGTTTAAAAACATACTTAAATCATCTTCAGCACTTGTTATTCCACCAATATTAAATGTTTCTATTAAAACGTTAGCTACATTTTGTGATAAAAATGCTGGCAATGTTGGTCCTAAATGTATATTTTTAACACCTAAATGTAATAATGCAAGTAATACTATTACTGCCTTTTGTTCATACCATGCAATGTTATAGCATATAGGTAAATCATTTATATCATTTAGTTCAAATACTTCTTTTAATTTTAAAGCTATTAATGCAAGAGAGTACGAATCATTACATTGACCTGCATCTAGTACTCTTGGAATTCCATTTATATCACCAAGATTAAGTTTATTATATTTATATTTTGCACATCCTGCTGTTAATATAACAGTATCCTTCGGCAATTTTTCTGCAAATTCAGTATAGTAATTTCTTGATTTTGCTCTTCCATCACATCCTGCCATTACAAAGAATTTTTTAATTGATCCACTTTTAACAGCTTCAACAATTTTATCTGAAAGTTGAAATACTTGATTGTGTGCAAATCCACCAATAATTTCTCCTGTTTCAATTTCTGTTGGACTATTACACTTTTTAGCATGCTCTATAATTTGTGAGAAGTCCTTAACCCCATCATTATTTTCATTTATATGTTTTAAATCTGTATGCCCTACTATACCTGTAGTATACACTCTATCTTTATATGATTCTTTTGGTGGAACTAAACAATTTGTTGTCATTAATATTGGTCCATTAAATTTTTCAAATTCTTCGGTCTGTTTCCACCATGCATTTCCATAATTACCTATTAAATGAGAATTTTTTTTAAGTTGTGGATAATAATGTGCCGGCAACATTTCACTATGAGTATAAACATCCACTCCTGTGCCATCAGTTTGCTTTAATAATTCTTCAATATCTTTTAAATCATGTCCACTTATTAATATTCCCGGATTATTTCTAACACCTATATTTACTTTGGTAATTGTAGGATTACCATAACTTTCAGTATTAGCCTTATCTAATAAAGCCATTCCTTCTACACCAAATTTACCTGTTTCTAAAGTTAATCCTATCAATTCATCTATAGTTAACTTATCATTTAGTGTTGAAGCTAATGCTTTACTAATAAATGCATCTATATCTTTATTGTAATAGTTCAATTGGCTAGCATGTTTAACATAAGCACACAATCCTTTAATACCATATGTTATCATTTCTCTTAAAGATCTTATATCTTCATTTTCCGTAGATAACACTCCAACAGTTTTAGCTTTAGCTAACATTTCATACTCTGATACATAATTCCAACAAGCTGCTTGTGGTAATCCCTGTAATTTACCACCACTTTTTTCTATTTCTTTTTTTAGATTTTCTCTTAATTCTATGCCGTATTTTATTCTCTCTATAAAAACATCTTCATCCCAATTTGCATTTGTTATAGTTGCAAATAATGATTCTACTATAAATTTGTCTACAAGTTCATTTTCAATATTTAGTTCTCTTCCTATTTCACTTACTACAGAAATACCTTTTACAACATATACTAGTAAATCTTGAATATTAGCAAGTTTTTCACTTTTTCCACATACTCCTTTTATTGTACAGCCTTTACATCCTGCTGTTTCTTGACATTGATAACAAAACATACCCATATCTTTCAGCCTCCTAATTTCTTTAATTTATCTAAATATTTTATAGATTTATTTTCATTGTTTATTTAATTTGCAATTACTTTATGGCTTTATTATAGAGTCTATAAAGATAAAGGTCGGTATCATATGTTACGCCTTTTATAAATTTTATTAAATGTGACTATATATTATAAAAATCTAAATTCCTTATACTAAAAAAGAGTTCTATAACATGAACTCTAATTTTCTTCTTTATTTGTAATTTTAACTATTAACTTTTCATCTATTAATTCACTTTTACTAAATCCTTTTTTAAAGCATCTTATTTGTTTGTATTTTGTTCCATTCATAGTAAAGTCTAATACATCTATTCTATCCCCTATATATATTACAGGATCTTTTTTATCTTTTAATTTTATAATCACTTCCATATATATTCCTCCATTTTAACTTAGATTATTGTATTATAAATTATATCACAATTAAAATTTACTTTATATAAAAAACAACTATAATATACATATACATGAATTTTAACAATAAACTTTAATTATATAGATATAAAGGTTTAGGATTAATAAATTTTAAAGTCTACTTGGAACTCTATATACTATTGCACTTTAAATTTTATTAAATTTTTAGGGGGAAATGTTTATGAATACTTTATTTATTAATGGGGAAATTTTTTCTGCTAATAAAAATAATGATTTTTTTCAAGTTATTGGTATAAGAGAAAATACTATTGATTTTTTAGGTTATAACAGCGATATTAAAGATATTAAAGCTAATTATGATTCTATAATAGACCTTAATGGAAAACTGATGGTTCCTGGCTTTAATGATAGTCATATGCATCTTTTAGGTTATGGTTATGCTAAGCATATAATTAATTTAAATAAATGTGATTCCTTTTATGAAATTATTAAGACTTCCAAAAATTATATATCAAAAAATAAGTATAATTTACCTAAAGTAATTTTAGGTCGAGGATGGAATCAAGACAATTTAGTTGAAAAGTTAATACCCACTAAAGAAATTTTAGATAAAATCTCCACAAACATTCCTATAATTTTTACAAGAGCCTGTGGTCATATAGCCGTTTGTAACTCTGAAGCATTAAATTTATTATGTAACAATTTCAATAAAAATATTTTACAAAATAATTTAGATTTCAAAACTGGTATTGTTAAAGAAGATGGCTTAACTATATTAAATACACTTGTTGAAAATCCTACATTAAATGAATTAAAAGAGATGATTTTATCCACTTGTGATGAACTTATAACTAACGGTATAACTTCTGTTCAAAGTGATGATTTTTGTGCTCTTCCAAATCGTGATTGCAAATTAGTTTTACAAGCTTTTCATGACTTAGCTTCAGAAGACAAACTCCCTGTAAGAGTTTATGAGCAATGTCTATTCTCTAATATAAATGAATTTAAAACCCTAGTTAATAATAAAGATTTACAATTTCATAGTGGAAATAATTTTTTTAAACTAGGGCCATTAAAATTACTTTTAGATGGTGCTCTTGGTGGAAGAACTGCTTATTTAAATAATCCTTACAAAGATGATTTAAATAACTATGGTATCTCAAATTTATCAAAAGAAGAATTAGATGAATTTGTTAACTTTGCTAATAAAAATAAAATTCAAATAGCAGTACATGCAATAGGTGATAAAGCAATAGATTGGGTTTTAGATTCCTACGATAAGTTTACAGAAAAATATAATCCCCTTAGACATGGAATTATTCATTGCCAATTGACTACCGAAAAGTCACTAAAAAAAATGGTTGATTTAAATACTTTAGCATATATTCAACCAATTTTTCTTAATTATGATATTCATATTGTGGAAAATCGCATAGGCTATGATAATGCTAAATTCACCTATGCTTTTAACACTATGAACAACCTTGGTATAAATATTTCAAGTGGTTCTGACGCTCCTGTAGAACATTTTAATGTTCTACATGGAATTTACTGTGCTGTAAATCGAAAAGATCTATGTAAATTTCCCCAAAATGGTTGGTTTAACAATGAATGTTTATCTGTTTTAGACTCTGTAAAATCTTTTACCATAAATGGCTCTTATGCTTCTTTTGACGATAAAATCAAAGGCTCTTTAGAAAAAGGTAAATTAGCAGATTTGGTTGTATTAAGTAAAAATATATTTAAAATTGATAAGGAATACATTAAAGACACCTCAGTTTTATTAACTATGATAGATGGTATTATTAGATATAACAACTTATAGCAGTAAAAATTAAAGGGGAAATTTTTTTCGCCTTTAATTTTTACTTTTTTTAATATGTGTCTTAAAATATCCTTATACATCTGAATTATTATTTTTTTCATACATTCCTAAAATATTTTTCACATTTCCAATGATTTTATTAATCTTATTAGGATTATTATTTTTCTCTAACACATCACTATCTACATTTATTTTTCTTACTATACTTTTATCTTCTATAAATCTAGTAAGGTTCATTATTGGATTAAATATATTTATAGTATCTTCATATCCAAGTTTAATGCGCTTTTGTGCCCCTTCTACAGTAAAATCTAGAGTTCCACCTAAAACCCCTTCTTCAATAACAGATGGAACTATATTTATTATTGAAGTATTAGGAAATGCACTCTTATTCACCATATTTTCCTTAGATAGATGGACTAAAATTATCAAATCACATCCTTCGCCATACACAGGTTGAATAGGCAAGTTATCAACTATTCCTCCATCTAAATATTGAGTATATTCTATTTCTTCACATTCATATATCATAGGCAATGCAGATGTTGCTAATAATATTTTTTTTATATCTTCTTTTTCTCTATTATTTATATAAAAATATTTAGGCATTAATGTGGAAACTTCTGTACATGCAACATAACAATTTTTATTACTGCTTTTTATTAAATCAAAATTTATTTCTTCCATGACTTCTATAAGTCCATCTCTAGATATGTTTCCACCTACTATAACTTTAGGCATATGTTTCTTTATAAATGCTATATTCTTCAACCCTAAAGCTAACAATATACCCTTTTTAGTTAAATCCTTATCATTTATCGGTAATATTTTTTCCTTGGTTATATTTCTCCACATATTTTCTGCTAATTCTAAGTCATTTTGCATAAATAAAACTGCGTTTAAAGCGCCGATTGATGTTCCTGAAATTATATTAATATATTTATCTATTTCCAGTTCTTTCAAGGCCTTCCAAACCCCTATTTGATAAGCACCTTTAGCACCACCACCAGCTAGAACCATACCTATTTTCATAAAAAAATATAACCTCCTACATATAAATTTATAAGATAAAATTAAATTAATATTACAATTCATTACCTCTTATTACCAATATATTATCTTTATTTAATATTGTGTAGTGTAATGACATATTATTAATAATGATTCAAACTAAAATTTTAGTTTATTTTTATAAAATTTTAAGTTATTTTCATATTAATTGCTGATTTTTAAAGTTAATAGCTTGAATTTTTGCTTTAAATTAAGTATTTTTTTAAATTTCTCTTGAAGATTTTTTTGAAAGGACTATAATAATATATGGTTTGTTAAAATCATATATTTTTTGTATTACAGTTTGAATTAATTGGATTTAATTCCTTTTATTTAAATAACCACAAGGAGGCAGTTAAATGACACAACCTAAACTTTTACATCTTTTTAGAAAAAAAAGTTTTTCTAAAGAGCAACTTTTCAAAGATATGATAGCTGGAATAATAGTAGCTATTATAGCATTACCACTTTCTATAGCCCTTGGTATATCATCAGGTGTAAGTCCTGAAAAGGGTCTCATAACCGCAATAATAGCAGGTTTTTTTATTTCTTTCTTAGGGGGTAGCAGTGTCCAAATTGGTGGACCTACAGGAGCATTTGTTGTAATTGTTTATGGAATTATTGAACAATATGGCATTGAAGGATTAATAATTGCTACACTGATGTCTGGTATAATTCTTGTAATATTAGGCCTTTTAAAGTTAGGTTCTCTTATTAAATTCATACCATATCCTATAACAGTAGGGTTTACAGCTGGTATTGCAGTAACTTTGTTTACTACTCAAATCAAAGACTTTCTAGGACTTTCTATTGATAAAGTACCTTCTGAGTTCATACCTAAGGTAATTTCCTTTATATCAAATATAAATACTATAAATTTTACAGCATTATTACTAGGAATTGCTTCTATTGCTATAATCCTTTTATGGCCAAAAATAAATAAGACCATTCCTGGTTCATTAATCGCGCTTATTATTACAACATTAGTAGTATGTATATTTGATTTGCCTGTAGCAACAATAGGTAGTCAATTTGGTCAAATAAGTTCTAAATTTCCAAGTCCATCAATACCAAATGTTAACTTAAACACAATTTTAAGTCTTATAAAACCAGCATTTACAATTGCTATACTTGCTGGAATAGAATCTCTTTTATCTGCTGTTGTTTCAGATAAAATGATTAATGATAAACATGATTCAAACATGGAACTTATAGGACAAGGTGTTGCAAATATTTTTTCAGGTTTATTTGGTGGAATTCCAGCTACTGGAGCTATAGCAAGAACTGCCGCAAATGTTAAAAACGGCGGAAGAACTCCAATTTCTGGAATAATACATGCAATTACTTTATTTTTAATAATGAAAATATTTATGCCTTATGCTAAATTTATACCATTAACAACTCTTGCTGCTATTCTTATGATTGTTTCCTATAATATGGGTGATTGGAGTTGCTTTAAATCAATGCTGAAAGCACCTAAAAGTGATATTTTAATATTATTTACCACATTTATCTTAACTGTTGTTTTTGATTTAGTTATAGCTATAGAAGTAGGAATGGTTATAACTATGTGTTTATTTATAAGAAAAATGTCGCTACATACCAAAGTAAATCATTTACCAATAGAAGAAAGTGTACATGATTCTTTAAAAGATCACATAATGATTTATGATATAGATGGACCATTATTTTTTGGTGTTACTGATACTTTTCATGATAGTATAAACAATATAATAGGAAAACATCGCTCTAAAAAAATATTAATACTTAACATGGATAAATCTAAACTTATGGATATTACAGCATATACTGCTTTAGAATCTATAGAAGAGTTTTGTACTGAGAATAAGATTAGACTTATTTTATCTCAAGTTCATCAACAACCTATGAAGGTTATTACTAATATGGGCTTATTAAAAAGACTTGATAAAAATAATATTACAGTATCCTTAAATGAAGCTGTAGAATTAGCTAATTCTATATTAATAAAACAAAAAGTTATTGCATAACAAAAAAGCTGTCTAATAAGGCAGCTTTTTTATTGTTTAATTATAATTTTTAAAATCTTTTAAAATTTCATCAGTAACTATTTTGCTTGATTTTAAAACCATTGCTACCCCCGCTCCAGGGTGTATTGAATCACCGACAAAATATAAATTTTTTAATTTTTCTATTTTACACTGTGGCCTAAACCAATTTGTCTGACTTAATGTAGGACTAATCCCAAAAGCACAGCCATTAAAACAATTAAATTTACTTTCTAAATCTTTTGGCGTTAAATAATTTTCATATATTATATGTTCCTTCAAATCTTCTAAACCATCTATAGATAATAAAATAGATAATATTTTTTCTTTCAAAAGTATTATAGTATTTTCATTCCATTCTACAGAATTTTCGCATAAATTCGGAACTCTAACTATAATATTTAATATTTCTTCTCCATTTTTATTTATTGTATTATCTATTTTACTAGGACAATAAATGTAAATGGATGGGTCTATAGGTAATTCACCTATAAATATCTTTTGCGTATTATCTTTAAAATTTTTATTTAAATATATGTTATGAACTTTTAAAATATCATATTTCTTATTTAATGCTAAATACATTATAAAAGTAGAACAAGTATACTGTATTTTTTTCATAGTATATTTTCCAATTTTTAATTGTGAATTATTTTCATTCAAAAGTTTTTTTATTGTATATGAAAAATCACTATTACAAACTACTATATCGCACTTTTCTAATCCTTTGTTTGTTATTACACCAGCAGCCTTATTATCCTCTATATGTATTTTTTCTACATTTTTTCCACACTCTATTTCTCCACCTAACTCTAATATAAATTTTTCTAATACTTCTACGTACCTATACATTCCCCCTTCAATATGCCATAATCCATGAAGCTGAGATATCATAGGAATTAATGTATAAATACTAGGTCCATCAAAAGGAGATATTCCAACATACATACTTTGAAAAGCTAAAAATTCTGTAAGTATATTATTATCTATAAACTTCTTGATATAATGATATGAACATTTACTAGTTTTCAAACTTTCTATAACTTTAATATTTTTAGGTTTTAAAATTTTAAATTTATTTATTTGGCTTTCACATAAAAAATAGTTATTTGCAGCTATATAATGTTTATATGTATCCCCTAAAAATTTAATATATCCATAAGAATCCTTTTGTGAAAAATCTTCTAATGTATTCATAAGTTTATACAACTCATTATTAAAATCATAATATTTATTTTCATATGAAAATACCCTATATATAGGATTTATACTTTTTACATTAAAAAACATACTAAAATCCTTGTCAATATATTCTATTAGCTCCTTATAAGGTTCTATAATCATTAATATAGAAGCTGTTAAGTCAAATTTAAAATTCTTTTCTTTTAATAAATTAACTTTTCCTCCCACCCTGCATTCTTTTTCTATAATTTTGACATCATAACCATTTTTCAATAGCCTTAAACCAGTTGCTAATCCTCCAATTCCACCACCTATAACTATTACTTTTTCACTCATAAAAAAACCTTCTTACTAATAGAATTTATTTATAAATTAACCACCTAAAGTCACATCTTGTGTATCATACCAATTTAATGCATCTAAAAAGTGTTGTTTTTCAAATTCTGGCCAAAATTTATCTATAACATAAAAATCAGCATATACAGATTGAACTGGTAAAAAACCACTAAGCCTTCGTCTTCCACCCCAACGTATTATAAGATCAATTCTTGAAACTTCTTTTGATTTAATATTATTATTAATATTTTTTCTATTTATATCTGCTATTTTTAATTCATTTAAATCCCATTCCCATCCATAATTCACCAAAAAGTTTACTTTTACTCCACCTTTTCCAAAAACTTTTCTTTTAGTAAAAGGTACCAATTCTTTTGGAAATACAGGCGATTCAGTATTACCAACTACCAAAAGTTCTGCATTTTCTTTTGACAATATGTTTACAGCACTTATGCATGCATCTATAAAAGCTTTTTTTTGATTTGCAGGTCTTTTAGTATTATCCGTTGTAAATCCATAATAAGTAATTTCTTCTATTCCTAATTCCTCGCAAGTCTTAAAAAGCGCTAATCCTGGGTTTATACCAGATTCATATCCATCCTCTTTGTTAAGACCATTTGATACTGCCCATCTCCTGTTTCCATCTGGGATTATACCTATATGTTTTGGTAATCTCATAAAATTCACCTCTTATAAATTAAGTCTATTCATATTAATTCTTACCAAATATAAAAAATATAATCTTTAAATAAGTATTATTTTTTGCGCATTTTAAAATAAATAGCTTCATATTATACGCTTCGCTTTCACACAAAAATGGAGTTGTTGTAAATTTAACCTATATCAGTTAAATTTACAACAGCTCCACTTTTATATTTAAGTTATTAAAATAACTTATACATTAAATATTAATTATATACCTTCTATTTTATTATTCCAAAATTCATTCATATTAACAACTTTCCCTGTTACCCTAGATTCTTCTGCTGCAAAGGCCATAACATGGCTCTCTACAGATTTTATAGCAGGGGTTTTTGCTTGACCACCTTTACCTCCTACTAATGCTATAAAATCCTCCATTATTTTTGTATCGCCGCCTAAATGACCACTTTCAACAACCTCAGGAATTATAGTTTTCCAATGATTTTCTGTAAATTTCTTAACTTCTATTACATTTTTACCATCATGAGCTCTTACTTCACCATTAGTAAACATAAGCTTTAAAGTTCTATTACAATCCTGTGTAAATGCACTTAGATTAAAAGTCGCTGTTATATTATTCTCAAACTCTAATATAGTTACCATATGGTCAACAACATTATTATCACACTTATAGACACATCTTCCATAAGGTCCACTTTTTAAAGCTTCTTTTAAATTTTCTTTTGTTGGTACCGGATGTACTACAGTTTTAAATATAGGTTTTTCCCCTAAATATAATTTCACTGCAGAGTATGGACATTCTTCTTTATATTTACAATCTATACACCTATCAGCCATTCCTTCTTTAAAATTTAAATTATTCATATGAGATAACTCACCGAATGATGCTATTTTTCTACAGTTTGAATTAGAAAACCATAAAAGTATATCCATATCATGACAACTTTTTGCAAGTATTAATGGACTAGTTTCATTACTGTTCCTCCAATTTCCTCTTGTAAAACTGTGTGCAAAATGCCAATAACCTATATTTTCATTATGTTGTATATTTACTAAATCACCTAATTCTTTTGAATCTATAATTGCCTTTAGCTTGCTGAAAAATGGTGTATATCTTAATACATGACATATCATAAATATTTGGTTTTTATATTTTTTGGCAAGTTCTCCAAGTTTTATAATGTCTTCTAACTTATTACTCATAGGCTTTTCTAATAATACATTATAACCTTTTTCTAAAGCTATTTTAGTTGGCTCATAATGGGATTCATCATTATTTGCTATTATTATTGCATCTGCCAATCTTTCTTTTTCAAATAATTCTTTCCAGTGTAAAAAAGTATTTTCATCATTTATTTTATATTCTTCTTTAAATTGATTTCTTCTAATATGATTTGGCTCAGCTACTGCTACAAATTCTAAAAGTTCTTCATTTTCTTTTGCATATGGTGCATATGCATACATACCTCTTGCCCCGGCACCTATCAATGCCACTTTGACCTTTTTCATTATAATTCCCCCAATGTTAAAACAAAATTATGTCATAAATGATATTTCTTTATTTGTGAAATACAACTTTTCCTTTTTTATATGTTCTAATCACATCTAAATTTTCATCTAATATACAAATATCAGCTTCTTTTCCTAAATCTAAAGTTCCCTTTCTATTATTTATACCTAATCTTATTGATGCATTAGTACTTGTCATCGCCACAGCGTCTTCTAAAGAACAGTTTGTGTAATTAATTATATTTTTAAAAGCATCATTCATTGAAATTGTGCTTCCTGCTAAATTGCCTGACTTTAATCTTGCTTCATTACCTTTTTTTATAACATCTAATCCACCTAATTTATATATTCCATCTTTAAGCCCTCTAGCTCTCATAGAATCTGTTATCAATATAATTTTATCACTACCTTTTAATTTTAATGTTGTTTTTACTACATCTTTATTTACATGTATCCCATCACATATCATCTCTATCATGATGTTATCAAAATATAAACCTGCTGTAACTACCCCTGGATTTCTATGACTATGACTACTACATCCATTATAAAAGTGAGTTATATTAAAATCCCTTATTTTTAATGCTTCACTAATTTTCTCAAAATTAGAATCACTATGACCTATTGAAGAAACTATGTTTTTACTTTTAAGATATTTGGTAAATAGAAAGTCAATATCATTTTCTATAGCATAAGTTACTATTTTTATATTTTTGCATGCCTCCTCAAATTTTTTAAAATCCTCTATATTAGGATTAACTATTAAGTGTTCATCATGAGCTCCTTTAAAACTTTTATTTAAAAATGGCCCTTCTAAATGAACTCCTAATATTTCAGCTCCATAATCATTAAAATTTTTCATATAATAATCTATTGTCTTTAAGGATTTTTCTATGTTTTCTTCACTTTCTGTTAATGTTGTAGGATAAAAAGATGTAGTGCCACTTTTCAAACTTTCTTTAGCAATACATTTTAACCCATCAACATCACCGTCCATAGCATCTTTATTAAATCCACCATGAGTATGAATATCAATGAATCCTGGCACAGCTATACAATTTTTAGGTATTTCGATTTTTTCACCATATTTACTTATACATCCATACATTGTGTATATATAACCTTTTTTTATGACTTTACTCATAACGCACCTCCATGTATTATAAGGTTCCAAGTTGACTTTTAAAATTATCCATTTATCAAATGAGAAAACTCAAATTAATATTTCTATCAATAACTAACAGATTATTTTAGTTAAAAGTTAAGAGTGAATAGTGAACAGTTGTGGTTCTTAACTAACTATATTTGTACTTATTTTTTTCAACTGATAACAAAAATTTGATGTATAAATTTAAGTTATAGATTGCATCCCCATGTGCATAAAGCTAAGCCACTTTATTCCAATAAAATATTTTTCTTTTAAGCTTTTAATACATTATGTAATAATAAAGATTTTAAATAAGCTATTCATTGAAAATTGATTTAGAAGCTCTTATAAATTTTTGTTTGATTTTTTTGACCTAATCCAATGACGTCACTTCTCCGGGTAGTCATAAAAATCAGATAAAAATCTATTTAGAGTTTCTTTGAAATTTTCACAGACTAGCATTTTAAATTTTTTCATTATTACTTTTTAGTACTATAAATTTGGAATTTTCAGACTTATCTTCACTCCTGTGATTGTATCTCTATAGTTAGAGAATCTTCAATTTAAAGCTAAAGCAATTTTATATAAGTGAAAAACTAAAGTCTTATTATATCTATTTCTTTTTTTATTTTATTTACCATATTATAATCTACCTTTCCTGTTTCTAAATACATAGCATTGCTTATTCCACAACTATTAGCTAATTTTAAGATATCTTCAATAGGATATTTATTTTCAATTCCTACAGCTAATCCAGCAACAACAGCATCACCACAACCAACAGTATTTGTTATATTTATCTTAGGTATTTTTACTAAATAATTTCCTAAATCACCTACGAAAATCATTCCCTCTTCACCTAAAGATACCGCCACATTTTTTGCTCCCATACTTTTCACAATATTAGCGCCATTAATTACTTCTTCAATTGAATTTATTTTTATTTTAAGTAATTGCTCTAATTCTTTCTTATTAGGTTTTATGAAAAATGGTTTGCTATTCAATCCATATTCAAGAAATTTTCCACTTGTATCTAAAATAAATTTTACATTATATTCTTTACATTTTTCTCCTATATTTCTATAATAATTTTCAGGTAACCCTTTAGGTAAACTTCCTGATGCTACTAATATATCACTTTTAATCAATTCAGCTTCTAATACATTTTCAAACTTTTCTCTATCTCTTACTGTTATAGTTGGACCACTTTCTAATATTTCTGTAGATATTCCCTTAGCAGTGATAATATTAATACATTGCCTTGTATTATCATTGATTTTTACAAAATTTGTATTTATTTTTTTATGTTTTAACTGATTATTTATTATATTACCATTCACTCCGCCTAAAAAACCTATACAGCTTACCTTCTCACCTATTTCATTACAAACCTTTGCAACATTTATTCCTTTGCCCCCTGGTGTTTTGTAATATTTTAAACATCTATGAACTTGTCCGATTTCTAAATCATCAATAAAATAAGAAATATCAATTGAAGGATTCATTGTTATAATAGTTATCATAACTTTTATATCCTATTATAACTATTGCAAAGAATTATTTTTTCTTTTACAACATTACAAATTGCTTCTTTGCCATAAGGAACATATTTTCTTAAATCTATACAATTAGGATTTTTAAATAAATAATTCTTTATAGCATTTGTAAAAGGGACTTTTAATTCAGTTGCTATATTTATTTTACTTATTCCTAAAGATATAGACTTTCTTATATCTTTTTCATTTATTCCTGATGCACCATGAAGTACCAGTGGTAGATCTACATTACTTTTTATTTCTTTTAATCGTTGAAAATTCAATTTGGGCTCTTTTATATATAATCCATGAGCAGTTCCAATAGAAATAGCTAAAGAATCTATATTGGTTTCACTAACAAATTTTATAGATTCTTTTACATTGGTAAAAAATTCTTCTCCTTCTAGTTTTTCTAAATCATTAGTCATAACTACTCTTCCAAGTTCTGCTTCAACAGTTACACCTTTTAAGTGTGCATAATCTGTTATCTCCTTCACTACAGCTATATTTTTTTCTAGATTTAATTTAGAACCATCTATCATAATAGATTTAAATCCTAAATCTATACTTTCTTTTAAGTCATCTATGCCTTCATGATGGTCCAAATGAAATACCATTGGTATAGTGCTTTTTTTCATAGCACTATTGGCTAATCCCAGTATATAATCCTTTCCACAATATTCTATAGTTGATGGGCTTATAGCTAAAATTACTGGTGACTTTAAAAATTCACATCCTTTTATTATACTTTGCAGTGTTTCCATATTATAAAAATTAAAAGCTGGAATAGCATAACCATTTTTTTTTGCATCTAAAAGCAACTTCTTACTATTAATAAATTCCATATAACACCTCATAAACCTTCAACTTAATTTTTTATTTTTCAAAATATGGGGTTCCAAGTTAAGTTTTAAAATTACTCATTCCAAAGCTTGGGTGCCCAAAATTGAATAAATTTTATTTTGAACTTATTTCCTATATAACCTCACCTTTTAAAGTCAAATTCATATATATTAACTCCTTTTACAACTCTATTAACCACTCCACTTGGACAAGGATTATCAACAGTTATTCCTAAATTCCATGATTTATAAAAAGCTAAAAGTTGTCCAACTATTATATATTGTAGTGGTTGTATAATATCAGTATAATTATCTTCTATATGAGTATTAAAATTTAATGAATAGTCACAAAATCCTTCTAGTTCATTTAACTCTTCTCCCACTGCAATTATAATATTTTCTTTCTTTTCACTATGCATTTCTTTTAATAAATCAATTTCATATTTTCTTTTATACTTATCTTTTGAAATATAAAAAACAGTTACCGTTTTATCATTTATAACTGACTTTGGACCATGTCTAAATCCTAATGCAGTATCATAACTAGAATTTACCTTTCCATTAGTGAGCTCTAGCATTTTAAGTCCAGACTCTCTGGCTATTCCTTTTAAAACTCCTGTTCCTATATAAACTATTCTTTCAAAATCTTTCATTGCTATATTTTTTATATAATTTATATTATCTTCTATAAACTTTTCATTTGAATTTATACAACATTTAATGCTATCCATAATATTATCTATATTATTAATATCAAATATTCCAATTGCTGTTAAAAGCATTGTAGTAAAGCTACTAGTCATTGCAAATCCTATATCATTACATTGTTGAGGCATTAATACAATCAAATCCTTATCACTATTTTCAAATCTTTTATATAAGTTTCCATTTTCATTGCAAGTTATAATTAGTTGATTTAAATTTTTCACTACTTTTTCAGCAATGCTCACTGCTGCAATACTTTCAGGGCTATTCCCAGACCTTGCAAAAGATACCATTATAGTTTCTGTATCCTCATACAAATATTCTAATGGATTTAATACTATATCTGTTGTAGCTATACATTCTACAGATTTTTTCAACCTTTTATTTAAATATGGCCCAATGACTTGTCCAGCAAAAGCAGAACTACCAGCACCAGTTAAAATTATTCTGGTTTCTTTATTATTAAATTTCTTTAAAAACTCTTTTATTTCACATGCTTGATTTTCTATATCATATAAACTTTGCATCCACGCCTTACTTTGTTGAAATATTTCTTTTAGTGTATAATAAGAGTTTCTTTGTTTTAATTTTTCTAATGAAATTCCTGCTCTCTTCATATATTCCTCCTATATATAATCTATTTATTTTGCTTACATAACATTAAATTATTAATAAAATCATTGACCTTATTGCCATCACTATTAACACTTTTAAAAGCCATTAAACAAGCTCCTAATTCTGGAGATAGTATCGGCTTTACTAAAGTAATATTTTCATAGCATAAATTATTCATTAATGGCGTAAGTATTAAACTTTCTGATTTAAATACTCCCCCTGAATAAGACAAAAGTATTTCTTTATCCATTTTCAGACTTTTAATAAGTGCCTTTATAATAATACTTAACTCTAAGGCAGCTTCAATAAATATGTTTTTACAGAAAACATCCCCTCTAATTGCTGCTTCACAACACAATTTAGATATTTTTGCTATTTCCTTTCTTCTATCTATTAATTTGTTACCAAAATAATCTATAATGTCAAAATTATTACTTATATTAAAATATTCTTTAATCAAATAATATAACATGGTCTTTTCATGCCTTCCATCACACTGCTTTGAAAAAGTCTCTAAAGTTTTCTTTCCTATCCAATATGCTGAGCCTTCGTCACCAAACACTGGTCCCCAACCACCAACTCGAGTTATTACGCCCTCCTCATTTAAAGAAATACCAATTGAACCAGTTCCACTTACAATATGAATACCATCTTTTCCAGCAAGAGATCCATTGATACTTATTATTCCATCATTTTCAACTATATATTTTTTAACGCAATAAAACTCATCTTTAACTATTTGATCTATAATTTTTGTTATATTGAATACCTCCTTATAACTTGGTATTCCTAAACCTACAACAATATCATCTCTCTTTATATCATTTACATTACATAGAATCTCTTCCAACAACTGATGTAGTACTGTTTTTATACCATCTTTTCCTATTTGATAATAATTTAAACTTCCTTTATACATCGTATATTTCATTTTTCCATATTCATCGCATAATACTGCTTTTGTTTTACTTCCCCCTCCATCTATACCCAAAAAATACAAAATCTCATCTCCCAATAAAATAGATTTTCAATCTATACTTTCCTTTCTAAATTCACTTAAAATGTTTTTTAATGCCTACTTAGCCCTTTTAGAAAATTTTATTTACTTATATCAAATTATTAGATTTATTATAGGGTTTCAAAACTTGGATACCCAAAACATTGAGACATACTCCGAATTACTCAAATTCAACACTGTATTTTGTATGAAAATATTTTAAGATTATTGAATAAATTTAAATTGGAGCTTGTTTCCCTATATAGGGTTCCAAGTTGACTTTTAAAATTATCCATTCCAAAACTTGGATACC
>NZ_LFRG01000028.1:0-49532 GCF_001573875.1 Clostridium sp. ATCC 25772 | reverse complement strand
CCTATTATGTTTGATTAACAACTTCATAATACAAGGAGGTGCATTTTTTTGCAAACTCCGTTTTAAATAATAAACAGGAATGTTCTTAACTAAATATATTTGCACTTATTTTTCTCAACTGATAACAAAAATTTGATGAATAAATTTAAATTCGAGCTTGTTTCCCTAAAAATATCGTATATGTAATTATTTTAAATGCATTATCAATATTAACATAACATAAAGAAAATATAAATAAAATAATTTTACTGTTTAGTATTTTAATAAAAAGGTGTCTTAAAATTACATGTAATTTTAAAACACCTTTTTATTAAAATATATGAATTGTTATTCTATTTAACTTCTTCTTGAACATATTTCAGTATTAGATCTATAGTAGCTAATACTGAATCCATATGAGTTCTTTCATATCCATGAGATGCAAATATTCCAGCCCCAATTAAAGCAGTTTTTATATCATATCCAGCTCTTAATGCAGCAGAGGCATCAGATCCGTAAGATGGATATGTGTCTATTCTGTAGTCTATATTATTATTCTTACAAAGGTCAGTTAATCTTACTCTTAAGTCTAAGTCATATGGACCAGAGGAATCTTTTGCAGCTATACAACATGCAAACTCCGTAGAGTTTTGATCAAGACCAGGGCAACCCATATCAACAGCTACAAATTCTTTTGTATTAGTTGGTATTCCAGCGCAAGCACCATGTCCAAGTTCTTCATAATTACTTATAAACACATTTATAGTATGAGGAAGTTCTATTTTATTTTCAACAATATATCTTAAAGTATATAGTAAAATTCCAACGCTAGCTTTGTCATCTAAATGTCTTGATTTTATAAACCCACTTTCAGTAAATTTAGTTCTTGTATCAAAACAAATAAAATCTCCAACATTAATGCCTAGTTTTTCAACATCTTTTTTAGAAGAAACTTTTTCATCTATAACAACTTCGTAGTTTTCAGCAACTCTTTTAAGTTCTTTAGCATCTCCACCACTTATATGTACAGATGGTTTTATGGTTTGAATTGTTCCCTCAAAAGTTTTACCATAAACAGTTTCTATTGTACAGTTTTCCCCTTCGATAGAATTCATCATAAATCCGCCAAGTTGAGTTAAGGAAAGTGTACCAGTTCCTTTTATACCGCAAACCATTGCACCTAATGTATCAACGTGAGCAGATAATGTTTTTTGATAGTTGTCATCTTTACCTGTTATAGTAGCAACTAATGCTCCTTTATTTGTAACATTATATTTAATACCTAGTTTATCTAATTCAGTAGCAATATAAGGCATGATTTTTTTTGAATAACCAGTTGGACTAGGAATTGTTAATATATTTTGTAAATATTCTTTAATTACATCTGTGTTATGCATAATATCACCTCTTAAAATTAATATAAATATAAAAAATATTGTTAAGAAATTGTAAACGTATTTTCTATTAATTTCAATATTAACATAAAATAATTTGAAAATCTAGTATTTTAAAAATATTGAGAAAATTTGTCTTTAATCTAAAATAATAAAAAGTATTATATAAATAAATTATTAATATAAATATATTAGTAACAGTAAAAGTGGTGCTGTGATGAATATTGTTAAAAAGGGAGAAAGGTTAATGTGGAGTATGTTCGGGAAAAAATATTTATTAATTGGTATAAGTATAATTATTATTACAATAGTTACAATCAACATATATGTAAAAACATTTGAAAAAGTTGTATACCCCAATGTATATGTGGAAGATATATATATTGGAAAATTAAATGAAGAAGATGCAATAAAGAAAATACATATAAATTTTGAGGATAAGATATTAGATAAAAATATAATTATTCAAGTTGGCCAAGAAGAGTTTAAAATAAGTTTTAAGGAATTAGGAATTGAATATGATATAGAAAAAGCTGTAAAGGAAGCAATGAATTATAGCAAGAATTTAAATGTTTTAAAAAAGTTTATAACTTTAATTAAAGGTGATAAAAATTATATTAATATTGATTTAAAGTATAATGAAAAGGCAGTAGATGGTATTATTTATTCAATAGAAAGTGATGTTAATATAAAACCAATAGAAAGTGAAATAAAAATAGATTCTAATGGTAATATACAAATAACTGAAGATGCTACAGGTATTAAATTAGAAAGTGATATATTAAAAAAAGATATTTTAAAAGAAATAGAATCAAAAAAAATAGAAGAAAAATCATATATAGTTGGAAATTTAATTACCTGGTATCCTAAAAAAACTAAAGAAAAGTTAAAAATTATAAATAGAAGTATAACTGAATTTTCAACTGAGTTTATGAATTCAGGATATAGCAGAAAGAAAAATATTAAATTAGCTACTAAAGCTATAAATGGTAAAGTACTTATGCCGAATGAGACATTTAGTTTTAATGATGTAGTTGGACCTAGAACAGCAGGTAAAGGATATGAAAGGGCTAATGTTATATCAGGTAATAGATATATAGAAGATATAGGTGGGGGAGTATGTCAGGTGTCTACAACATTATATAATGCTGTATTAAAATCTGATTTAGAGGTTTTAGAAAGAAGGAATCATAGTTTGCGAGTTAAATATGTTCCATTAGGGCTGGATGCAATGGTAAGTTATGGAGCTTCGGACCTAAAATTTAAAAATACAACAGATTATCCTATATATATTTATGGTGAAGCAAATGAAAATTATGTTGCATTTAAAATATATTCCAATAATAGTTTGGCAAAAAAACATTTTGAAATTGAAACTAATATAGAAGATATAATTAAGCCTAAAAATTTTATTAAATATAATTCTAATATGGCTAAAGGTGAGAGATATGTACAAAAAACAGGTAAGCCAGGTTACAAAGTTAATAGTTATAAAAAAATATATGTAGATGGAAAATTTATAGAGAAAAAACTTATATCTAAAGATATATATAAGCAAGTTGAAAATATAGTTATTGAAGGGAGATAAAAACTTTATGAACTAAAAGTTAAATTTTTATTAAAAAACAATTTCTAAAAACTTATCTATATGTTATAATTTATCATGTTATTTAAAATATTCAAAATTAAATAAATAATTCAATAAAAAAGGGGATAAGTTTTTATGATTATATTAGCAATAGTTACAGCAATACTAATAGCATTAGTTGGTGTACTTATAGTTTGTAAAGTATCTATTGAATTAGATAAGAAAAAGGGGATACAATTTAAAACAAGAGATTTAGATTATATAGATGGCTTTCAAGAAATTGATAAGAATGTTGAAACTACAATGACATTATACTTTAATAATTTCACGTTGGATTTTAAAGGTTTTGAAGATAAAAAAAGTTCAATCAATATTTTAAATATAAGAGATATAAAAATTTATGATGAAAAAGAGGACTTAATATCTGACATAAAATATCATAAAATTAAAAGTACAAAGAAAATTCAATCTAATATGTTAACAAAGAAAAAACAAATAGTTATTAAAGTTTTTGAAGAAGGGAGAGAAATTCATTTAATATTTAGTTCAAGTTTCCCAGAACTAATAAAAGGAACTTTAGAAAAAGCTATAGAACAGGAAAAGGAAGAGTTAAAATCTAAAAATGCGATAGCGTCTAAGTAGGACCGTTTCCTATTATATATATTTATAAGAAATAAGAAAACATCTTATTTCTTATTTTTTTGGAATAAATATGTTAAAATAAAAATAATTAGAAAATTGAAAAAGAGGTGCTTGCATGGATAGATTGGATATTATAGACAAAATATTAACTAATGTAAATAAGGTTATTATAGGTAAAGATAATGAAGTTTTAGATATAATTAAAGGAGTATTAGCAGATGGACATATTTTAATAGAGGATATCCCAGGGGTAGGAAAAACAACATTAATTAAAGCGTTAACTAAATCCTTAGGAATGTCTTATAGTAGAATTCAATTTACTCCTGATTTATTACCATCAGATATAATAGGAGTATCTATATATAATAATAAGATAAATGATTTTGAGTTTAAAAAAGGATTAGTTTTTTCAAATATAATACTAGGAGATGAGATTAATAGAACTACAGCAAAAACACAGTCAGCTTTATTAGAGGCTATGGAAGAAAAACAAGTATCAGAAGGTAATATAACGTATAAATTGGATGAACCATTTATAGTTATGGCTACAGAAAATCCCATAGAATATGAAGGAACGTTTCCACTTCCAGAGGCACAGTTAGATAGGTTTATGATGAAGGTTAAAATAGGCTATCCTATGGAAGATGATGAAATTAATATATTGCAAACATATAGGACAAGTAATCCTTTAGAAAATATAGAAAAGGTAGTTTCAAAAGAAGAAATACTTAGGCTTCAAGAAGAAGTTAAAAATATAAAAATAAAAAAAGAACTTAGTGAGTATATTGTTAAAATAGTATCAGCAACTAGATATAATAAAAATTTAATTTTAGGGGCTAGTGTAAGAGCATCATTAGCATTACAAAGGATTGCACAAGCAACTGCACTTATGAAGGGAAGAAATTTCGTTATACCAGAAGATATAAAGGAAAATGCTAAACTTGTTTTATGTCATAGAATATCACTTACATCTAGTAGCAGAGCTAATAAAATTACTGAGGAAAAAGTTATTGATGATATATTAAAATCAATTCAAGTTCCAAAGGTGATAAGTAATGATTAAAGTTAAAAAGAAGTATCTAATTTTTTTAATAATATCATTTATATTTGCTAAGGTGTTTGGTGGAAATCTACCCTATGGAATTTTTTATACTATAATAGTGATTGGAATATTAGCATTAATATATATACCAATTTCAATAAAAAATATTGATGTTTTATTCAAAATAGATGATGAGAAAAATAGGGAATGGAATAAAAAGGGGTTATTATGTGTTGGAGATAGATTTATAGCTAATTTAGTTGTAGAAAATAATAATTTTTTATCTATACCATATATAAAGATTAACAACTCCATGTTTTCAAAGATTATAAAAAATTATAATGGTGATTTAATATATTTAAAATCTGGAGAGAGATATTGGTTAAAAAAAGAAATGCTTTTTCAAAAGAGAGGAATATATGATTTTGGAACTACTATAATTAAAGTAAATGATTGGTTTAACATAATAATGATAAAAAAAGAAAAAAAACATGTAGAAAATGTTATCATATATCCTAAAATTTATAATATTTCAAATTTTACTGTAGAGTTTAATAATAGATTAGAAAGTTTAAGTAAAAGGATAATTAATGTTAAAGAGAGAGATATAGTTAGAGATGTAAGAGAGTATCGAGTAGGAGACAATGTAAAGAATATACATTGGAAGCTTAGTGCTAAACAAAACAGGTTATATGTAAAAAATTATGAAAAAATGGCAGGGAAAAAGGTAAATATTATAGTTAATATGGAAAAAATTAGGGATTGTCATACATATAATGAAAAAGATGAGGAATTGATGATAGATATAACATCTTCATTAATAAATGATTTTTTAAAAAAAGAGATCAAAAGCAAAATCAATATTAAAAATTTTCAAAATAAATCTTTAAATATATATAACTATGATGATTTTCAAGGGCTATTAGAGTATTTCCTAAGAAATTATAGTAATAGTGAAGGTGAATTTGGTAGATTTGTAGAAAAGAATATAAAAAATGAAATGAATAAATCTTCAAATATAGTAGTAACAATGTGCATAAGTGAAGAATTGAAAAATGTATTAATTAATATGACAAACTTAGGGTATTCTATAACATTGCTGCATTGTAATAAAAATTTATATGAAAATAAATTTATAAAAGAATTAGAAAATTTTAATATAAAATGTTTTAATTTAAAACATATAATAATAAATTAAATAATTTATTTATGGCGTAAAAGTAGGTGTATCATGTGGAAAAATCTAATAGAGAGAAAAAACATAAAGAATATATATATGATATATTTTTAGTTGTAATAAACTTAATTGTTCCTATTGAGCTTATTAGAACTGGATATAGAATAAAAGACTTTGATTATAAATTTGTATTATTGATAATTATTTTCTCAATAATACTATATATTTTTTATTTTGAATTTTATATAAAGAAATTATATAAAATTTTACCAATTTTAGCAGTATTTTTTTTAGGAACAGTTTTTTGTTTAAAAAATTTTCAGTTAGTTACTCAATTTATAGATAAAAATATAATATCAGCTGCAATTAAAATATGGCCTAAAATAATGAAGAATACGGAAACAAATTTTAAAGACTATAAATATATAATAGTAATAATGTTACCCACAATAGTAGTATTACTAATAAGGTTAACTAAAAGGAAGAAAAAAATTATATTGTTTCTAAACTTTATATTTATTATATTGTTTTGGTTTTTATATCAAAAAGAAACATTAAATGTAGTTAAAGTGTATTTATTTATAACTCTTGTATCTGTATTTATTACAAATTATTTGAATACAAAAGAAGATTCTATAAAGGGAAAAGTAAAGATAAGAGATAGTAAAATATTATATTTAGCTTATGGTTGTATGATATGTATCTGTGTTGTAACCCTGGTAGAGATAATACCTAAAAATTATAAAGGTATAAGTGGGAATAACTACAGTAAAATTTTTAAAAATACTTTTAGTGGAAATTTACCAATAGAAATGTCTTTAATTAATGAATATGGTTTGACAAGTTCAGGTTATGATGAAAGAGATAAAAACTTAGGAGGTCCTCTTACAATTAACAAAACTCATGTGTTTGATGTAAAAGCTGATGAGCCCTATTACTTAAAAGGAAGTATAAAGGAAATATATGATGGGAAAAAGTGGACAAGTAAGTATGAGGCAGATAGTTTTATTGAAATAAAAAAAGATCAACAGTATAATCCTATCAAATTTAAAAAGCAGGATTCACTTAATAATTTAAGTCTAAGGAGTATCCGTATAACCCCTAATAAAAACTTAAAAACTACAAGTTTTTTTATGGTAGAAAAAACTAGAAAAATAAGAGGGGCGTTAGATAAAATATATTGCAACGAAATTCCTGTATTTTTAAGTTCTAAAAAAATAAATAATCCATATAATGTTATATTTTATACTAATCCTTTTGAAAAAGAAATTTTTAAAAGTGTAGAAGGATATAGTAATGAGGAATATGAGAATTACAATATATTACCGAGAAAACAATGGTTAGATAAAAGTAGATTAAATTATGTGGATAACAGTGAAAATTCAGAAAATAACTATATAATAAGTAATAAATATGTTGATTATTTATCTATTCCATTTACAGTTCCAAAAGAGGTTTATGATTTAACAAATGAAATAATAGAAGGAAAATACTCTAATTCAGAAAAAGTTTATGCTATAAAAAATTACTTAAATAAAAATTATCCTTATAGTTTGGAGGTATCGAATATTCCTCAAAATGAAGAATTTGTAGATTATTTTTTATTTAAAGAAAAAAAAGGATATTGCACATACTTTGCAACTACAACTACAATTATGTGTAGAATTGCTGGAATACCAGCAAGATATGTAGAAGGTTTTAAAATAGATGAAAAAAGTAAAAATGATAAAGGTGAATATGAGGTAACTAATGGAGAGGCCCATGCATGGTGTGAAATTTTAAGCAATCCAAAAGACTGTACATGGAAAATTGTAGATTCTACTTCAACTCCAACGGAATGGGAGAGAAGCATAGAAAAAGAAAAAAAAGAAATCCAGGTAGATAGTAAAAATAACAATGAGAAAAATGTTGAGAGAGTAGACAAAAACATGAGTACTATTGAAGAGTTAGAAACTGATTCAAATGAATTTTTAAATTTATATGATGAAAAGATGGTAAAAAATATATTTCCTATAATTTCAATATTATTTTATATCCTTATAAAAATTATTAAAAATATTAAATGGAAAAAACATATGTATTCCTGTGACAGTATTATTCCAGTATATAATTTTTATTTATTTAGACTTAGTTCAATTGGAATAAAAAAAGATGATAGTATGGGAGATTTAGAATTTCTAAAATCTTTAAAGGATGATGAACTAAGAGAAAAGATGAATTTTTTAGTAAATGAAAGTTATAAAGAATTTTACGGTGAATTAAAGTATGAAGAAATAAACAAAATAGAGTATATGAGATTTATAGAAAATTATATAAAAAGCAAAGAAAGAAAAAGCCAATACTGGTTAAAAAGATATTTTTCAAAAATCTAGTAAAATATTATTTGTAAAATAGATGCCACCTTAAGTTTTAGTATTAAGGTGGTGTTTATATAATAGAAAGTTTTTATAGTGTATTTAGTAAGGGAGATGATTATATGAAGTATAAATTACTTTGTACAGATATGGATGGTACACTTTTGGATAATGATAAAATGGTAAGCGAAGGTACACTAGATGCTATAAAAAAAGCTCATAATAAGGGAGCAAAAATTGCTATAACTACAGGTAGAATCTTTACATCAGCAAGATATTATGGCCATTTGTTAGGTATAAAAGCACCAATAATAGCATCTAATGGAGCATATATAAGAGAAGGAGACAATGTTATATATAAATGTGTTCTTGGAATTAATAATTGCATGGAAATTTTAAATATATTTAAAAAATATAATTTAGTGCCGCATTTTTATACAGCTAATGGTATTTTTGCAGGGGATACAAAATATACTTCTAGATTTTATGCTAAGTCAAATCAGGTTGTTCCAGATGAATTCAAAATAAATATAAAAAAAGTAAGTCAATGGAAAGATATATTTGATAATTATGAAGAAGAGATTTTAAAAGCAGTTGCAATAGACGATGATTTTGAAAAGTTAAAAAAGGCAAAAGATGAAATAAGAAGTTTGGGAAAATATGAAGTCGTAAGTTCCTTTTCTAATAATTTTGAAGTTATGAACAAAAATGTATCTAAAGGAAGAGCAGTAGAAATGCTTACAAAACATTTTAATATAAGTAAAGACGAAGTTATAGCAATTGGGGATAGCGAAAATGATTTATCTATGATAAGTTATGCTGGGTTAGGTGTTGCTATGAAGAATGGGGAAGATTTAGTTAAAAATGTTGCAAGTTATATAACTGACACTAATGATAATGAAGGTGTTAAAAAGGTTATAGAAAAATTTATATTAGAAGATGTTAACTAAAATATTATAGAGTTTAAAGGATAAATGAATTTAAATGCTAAGTTGTTTTAATATATGGCTATGAAAATGAGAAATTCATAGCCTTTATTTATTTAATTATATAGATCTGTATAATTAATATTATCTGATAGAGGTTAAAGAATTTTATTCAAATATAAGAAGAAATATATACTATAAAAATCTTTTTAAAAAGCGTATAATTTATAGATGTATAGGTAGAAAGTAGTAATTATCTAAATAGATAGGTTATTAAGTTATTATTAGTATATGTATTGTAGAGTTTGTTAAGTGGTAAACTTTACTATAGAATATATTATTTAATATGTTATAATATATTATTATTTTATTAAATGTAGAAAAAACTAGTATAAATATTTTAAAATAAAAGAATAGTTATGTTTTATTAAAGTATTAAAGTTTATTAACAAATAGAGATTTAGCTTGTTTCACCATACAGGTAAGAGGTATAATTTTAATTATACTGTATTTTAGAAATTATATATTTTATTAGAGTTATTAAAGAACAGAACCTAGTATGGAAGTTTATTTTTAAAATTTTATTTTAGTATTATACTAGGTAAATTAGGGAGGAAAAAGTATGAATTTAAATATAGTATTGTTTCAACCTGAAATTCCTCAAAATACAGGAAACATAGGAAGAACTTGTGTACTTACAGATTGTAAATTACATCTTATAAAACCATTAGGATTTAGTTTAGATGAAAAAAGTTTAAAAAGAGCAGGATTAGATTATTGGCCATTATTAGATATAGAAATTCATGAGTCATATGAGGCTTTGAGAGAAAAGTATAATAATGGCAATTTTTATTTTTGCACTACAAAAGCTACTAAGTTTTATACTGATGTACAATTGAAGCAAGGAGATTTTTTAGTTTTTGGAAGAGAATCTAGTGGATTGCCGGATTATATAAGAAATGAAAATAAAGATAACTTAATTAGGGTTCCAATGGTTGAGACAACTACAAGATCTTTAAATTTGTCTAATACTGTGGCAGTTATTGCATATGAAGGATTAAGACAAATTGGATTTAAAGGAATGAAGTAGGAGGGAGTTAATGATGAAAGAAAAAATAAAAATTATAACTGATTCTACTTGTGATATACCAAAGGAAATAGTAGAAAAATATGATGTAGAGGTAATACCTCAAATAATTAATGTAGATGGACAATCCTATTTAGATGGAGTAGAAATAACATTACCTACATTATTAGAAAAAATGGAAGAAAGTAATGAATTTCCTAAAACAGGCCAAATAAATCCACATAGATTTGTAGAAATATATGAAGGGTATTTAAAAGAAGGATATAAAATAGTAGCTATACACATGTCTTCTAAAATGAGTGGAACGTATCAATCAGCATTAGTTGCTAAGGATTTATTAGAAACAGAAGATGTATTTATCATAGACTCACAAGCTGTTTGTGCAGCTCTTGGAGTATTAGTATTAAAGGCAGCTATTTTAAGAGATAAAGGTTTAACGGCTAAAGAAATTTATGATGAAACTTTAAATACTGTAGACAAGGTTAAAAGTATAACATGCTTTCAATCATTAACTAATTTAATCAAAGGTGGAAGATTGTCAAAAACAGCAGGAGCAATAGGGAGCTTTTTAGGTATAAAACTTTTATTGACTATAAAAGACGGCGAGATGACTGTTATGGAAAAGATAAGAGGAAATAAGAAAGTTCAAAGATCTATACTTGAATACCTTGAAAAGTATGATTTAGATGAAGAATACCCTGTTATTGTTATAGAGTCAGACTTTAAAGAGGAGAATGCGTCTATATATGATAGTTCAAAAGAATTTTTAAATAATAAAAATGCTAAAGTATATGAATGTCCACCAGGATGTTCTGTCGGTGTACATTCAGGAAATAATGTATTTGCAATATTTTTTATAGAAAAGTAATATATAAAATAATAAAGAGTATATAAATAATAGAGATTTAGTAATCTCTATTTTTTTCTTTAGATTTATAAGCAAATTTAAAGAAAATAAGTAGACATCATAATGGTTTTTCATGAAGTGTCAATTGTGCATTGTAATTTTCTTTAAATTGTTGCTGTTTTAATTTGAAGTTAAAATTTATATGTAGGAGTTGATAAACTACATATAAAAATAGAGTCAAGCCTGAAAATTTCAAAATTATAGTGTTGCAAAATAATAATAAAAAAATTAAAAAGAAAGATATTTTGACGAAATAAAATTTGCGAGTTTTAAAAATATTTTCATATACTTATATTAGTATATATAATTTGAATATTAGTAAACTTATAGAACAATCTAATTAAGTTAATAATATAATAGTAGTAAATAGATATATAAGAGTTATGTTATAAAAATAACAAGAACTATAAGGAATTTTAGATAAATATAAAGAATAATGTTAAAGAAATAGTGAAAAAAATAGATAAAACTGTAAATTATTTAAAAATTCTAAATTGTTTATAGGTATTTCAAATACAAAACATTCTAAAAATTATAGAAATTTATGTTGTGATAGTATATACTTAACTTGTAAGTTAAATTTCAAACAAATCTAAAAATTCAATAAATTATGGATGATATTTTCGAGAGATGACTTTATATATTTCAAATAATTTATTATAAAGTAGCCGAAGAAGAAAGAATAAATTTTAGCCAAATTTAATTCGAAACTTTCAGGCAAAGGGATCGAAAATGGACATAACTCTGGAAAGCATGGGCACCGAAGGAGTAAAACTCTCAGGTTAAAAGGACAGGGCATAGGCAAGATTATATTTAATTTTGCATATGTCCTTTTATAGTTAGGAGGTAATTAGGTGATAAAGCCATTATATATAGTTACAAACAATCCATTATCTAAAGAAAAATTTGAAAGTAAATTTAAAATAATATATTTAGAAAGAAAAGCGGCTATGGATGTATTAAAAAAAGTCAGGGATGAAATACATCTAGGGCATGAGCTTTTAACTCATCCGTTGATGAGTAGTGTAAAACCTAATGAAACTCCATATAGAACTGTTTGCTTGTCAATAGAAAAAGGGTGTTTGGATATGCAATCACTAGATATAATTGAAGGAGCAATACACACAACAGAAAAATTTTTAAGAGATTTCAAAACTCCAGATTGGAGTGAAAGAATATTACAAGATTTTCAGGTTATAGATTGCGATTTGATACATCACGCAATTGAATAAGGAGGGTAATTCATGGAAAAAAAGATTTATGATACGATTATTATCGGAGGTGGTCCAGCAGGATTAGCAGCATCATTATATGCAGGAAGAGCTAAGATGAGCGCTATGCTTTTAGAAAGAGCTAAATTTGGTGGCCAAGCAGCTACAACTTCTGAAATAGAAAACTACCCAGGATCAATAAAAGATGAAACAGCTCCGCAAATAGAAAGAATGAGACAACAAGCTGAAAACTTTGGAACAGAAATTGTTAAAGATGAAATTGTTAAGGTAGAGTTAGACGGAGAAATTAAAAAATTAGTAGGAAAATTAGGCGAATATGAAGCAAGAACAATAATAATAGCTACAGGTGCTAATCCAAGACTTGCAGGATTTAAAAACGAAGTGGAGTTAAGGGGAAGAGGGGTTTCCTATTGTGCTACATGTGATGCTGATTTCTTTGAAGAATTAGATGTTGCAGTAGTAGGTGGTGGAGACTCAGCATTAGATGAAGCTATATACTTAACAAAATTTGCTGAAAAGGTTACAGTAATTCATAGAAGAGATGAATTTAGAGGAAATAAGTCAGTTCAACAAAGAGTATTTGCAAATGATAAAATAGAAGTTCTTTGGGATTCTGTTGTTGCAGAAGCAGTAGATGATGATGGAATACTTGGTGGATTAAAAATTAGAAACGTTAAAACAAATGATATAAGTGATTTGAATGTTCAAGGATGCTTTGTATTTGTAGGATATGATTCAAATACAAAAGTATTTGAAGGAACCAATTTAGCGTTAAGTGATAGAGGCGAAATCTTAGCAGATGAAGATATGAAAACTAACATAGAAGGCGTTTATGCAGCTGGAGATGTTAGGAAAAAATCATTAAGACAAGTTATAACAGCAGCAGCAGATGGTGCTATAGCAGCAACTCAAGCAGAACACTATATTGCAAATAAATAATTCAGAAAATAAATTTTTTATATAATATTAAATATATTTTAAAAATTTAAATAATTTAATTGAAAGTAGGAGGAACTAAAAATGTTAGAAATCAATAAGGATAACAAAGAATTATTTGAAACAGAAGTTTTAGGAGAAAGTGAAAAACCAGTATTCGTTGACTTCTGGGGTGACAAATGTGAAGTATGTAAACAATTAATGCCATCAGTTCATGAATTAGAAGAAAAGTATGGTGATAAAATTAAATTTACTAGCTTAAATATAACAGGAGCAAGAAGACTTGCTATAGCACAAAAAGTTTTAGGACTTCCAACAATGAAAATATACAAAGCTGGAGAATGTGTAGAAACAATAACTCCAGATAAAATATCTAACATAGCAGATGTAGATAGCTTCATAAAAGCTTACTATGAAACATTATAATCTGAAAAAGGTTAGTTATATTTGGTAGGCAGCTTAGCTGCTTACCTTAATATAAAATAAAAAATGAAAAGTTATATTAACTTTATATATTCTAGGAGGTGAATGTTTTGCGTCTAGAGATTGGAAATATCATTATAAAAGATCTTCAATTTGGACCAGAAACAAAAGTTGAAAAAGGAACTCTTTATGTTAATAAAGAAGAGTTGCTAAAAGAAGTGGGTGGAGATGAAAGAATAGAAAGTATTGACTTCGATATCGCAAGACCAGGTGAAGAGGTTAGAATTATTCCTGTAAAAGACGTAATTGAACCAAGGGTAAAAGTTGAGGGAACTGGTGGAGTATTCCCAGGATTCATCAATAAAGTTGATACAGTTGGTTCAGGAAAAACACATGTTTTAAAAGGTGCAGCAGTTGTTACAACTGGTAAAATCGTTGGATTCCAAGAAGGTATCGTAGATATGTGTGGAGAGGGAGCTAAATATACACCGTTCTCTAAAACTAATAACTTGGTTGTTATTTGCGAACCAAAAGCAGGAGTAAAACAGCATGAACATGAGGAAGCTGTAAGAATGATAGGATTTAAAACAGCTACGTACCTTGGAAAAGCTGGAAAGAATGTTGAACCAGATGAAGTCAAAACATTCGAAACATTGCCATTGTTGGAACAAGTTAAGCAATATCCAGATTTGCCAAAGGTAGTCTATGTATATATGCTTCAAACACAAGGGTTACTACATGATACTTATGTATATGGAGTAGATGCTAAGAAAATAATACCGACATTTATTTATCCAACAGAAGTATTTGATGGTGCGATAGTTAGTGGAAACTGTGTATCTGCTTGTGATAAAAATCCATCATATGTACACATGAATCATCCAATAATAGAAGATTTATATGAAAGACATGGAAAAGACTTTAACTTTATTGGTTGCATAATAACTAACGAAAATGTGTATCTTGCTGACAAAGAAAGATCCTCAAATATGGTTGCTAAGTTAGTAGAATTTGCAGGAGCAGATGCTGCTATAGTTTCTGAAGAAGGATTTGGTAACCCAGATGCAGACTTAGTTATGAACTGTAACAAAATATCAGCTAAAGGAGTAAAAACTGTACTTTTAACTGATGAGTATGCAGGACAAGACGGCTGTTCTCAATCATTAGCTGATTCAACTCCAAAAGGCGATGCTGTAGTAACTGGAGGAAATGCTAATGAAGTAATAATACTTCCACCAATGAAGAGACTTATAGGACATGTTGAAGCAGCAGATATAATTGCTGGAGGACACGTTGGAAGTTTAAGAGAAGATGGGTCAATAGAAGCTGAAATCCAAGTTATAACTGGAGCAACAAGTGAAGTAGGATTCAACTATTTATCAGCTAAAGGATTCTAATTTTAAAATATGAGTTTAAAGAGAGAGATTATAACAAGTTAAGAGTAATTACGAAAGGAAGATGAAATTATGTTAAAAGGAAAAAAGGCTATATGTATAGGAGATAGAGACGGAATACCAGGACCAGCGTTAGAAGCTTGCGTAAAATCAGCAGGTGCAGAAGTAGTTTTTGCATCAACAGAATGCTTTGTCTGAACAGCTGCAGGTGCAATGGATCTGGAGATCCAACAAAGAGTTAAAGATTTGACAGAAAAATTTGGTGCAGAAAATGTAGTAATAATAATCGGTGGAGCAGAAGCAGAAGCGTCAGGACTATCTGCAGAGACAGTTACAGCTGGAGACCCAACTTATGCAGGTCCTTTAGCAGGAATAGACTTAGGATTAGCAGTATTCCATATAGTTGAACCAGAAGTTAAAGATGAATGTGATGCAGGAATATACGATGAGCAATGCGGAATGATGGAAATGGTTTTAGAAGTAGATGAAATCATTGGAGAAGTAAAATCAATAAGAGAAGAATTTAGTAAGTTTATTTAATTATTAGAGTATGTATAGTTAATTAATAAGAAAATAGATAATTTATAAATAAGAAGATAAAAGAAATAGAAATTGATAATCACCCCAAGGAGTACGGTGCTTGGGGGGATTCCCAATGAAGGGGGGATAACCATGATAAAAATAGTTCATTATATAAATCAATTCTACGCTGGAATAGGTGGAGAAGATAAAGCTGACTATAAACCAGAAGTTCGTGAAGGTTTTGTTGGACCAGGAATGGGACTTAATGGTCTATTAAAAAAAGAGGGTGCAGAAATAGTTGCAACCGTAGTATGCGGAGATTCTTATTTTGCAGAAAATACAGAAGAAGCTAAAAAAGAAATATTAGAAATGGTTAAAAAGTATGAACCAGATATGTTTATAGCTGGTCCAGCGTTTAATGCAGGTAGATATGGAGTTGCTTGTGGAGACGTGTCAACAGCAGTTAAGGAAGAATTAAACATACCAGTTTTAACTGCAATGTATGTTGAAAACCCTGGCGCTGATATGTACAAAAAATATGTGCACATAGTATCTACTAGAAATAGTGCAGTAGGTATGAGAGCAGCACTTCCTAAAATGGCTAAATTAGCAATTAAATTAGCTAAAGGTGAAGAAATAGGATCACCAGATGAAGAAGGATATATCGAAAGAGGCGTTAGAAAGAACTACTTTGCAACAGAAAGAGGTTCTAAAAGAGCAGTTGAGATGTTGGTTAAAAAATTAAAAGAGGAGGAATTTGTAACAGAATTCCCAATGCCAAACTTTGATAGAGTTGAGCCAAATCCTCCAATAGTTGATATAACTAAAGCTAAAATTGCTATAGTTACTTCTGGTGGTATAGTTCCGAAAGGAAACCCAGACCATATAGAATCTTCAAGTGCATCTAAAATAGGTAAATATGACATTGAAGGAATTATGGACTTAACAAGTGAAACTCATGAAACAGCACATGGTGGACATGATCCTGTATATGCTAATGATGATCCAGATAGAGTAATACCAGTTGATGTATTAAGAGAGATGGAGAAAGAAGGAAAAATAGGTTCACTGCACAGATATTATTATTCAACAGTGGGAAATGGTACAGCTGTTGCCTCTACTAAAAAATATGGTGAATATACAGCTAAAGAATTAATAGCTGATGGTGTAGACGCAGTTATATTAACTTCTACATGAGGAACTTGTACACGTTGCGGAGCAACGTTAGTTAAAGAAATAGAAAGAGCTGGATTACCAGTAGTGCATATGTGTACTATAACTCCAGTATCTGTAACAGTTGGAGCGAACAGAATTGTTCCAACAATAGCTATACCTCATCCACTTGGAAACCCAGCATTAAGTAAAGAGGATGAATATAACTTAAGAAAACATCTAGTGGAAAAAGCTCTAATAGCACTACAAACTCCAGTAGATGGTCAAAAAGTATTTGAATAATTAAAAAAGAGCAATTAGGGGACAATTGTTCCCTAATTACTTATAAATTCAATCATAGGTAATGCAAAATAAACAAGAAACGTTACTTGTTTATTTTGGATTATCTATAGAAAGGTAATCTTATAAAAATTGAGTTAGACATATATATAGAAAATAATAATAAACAGGTTTGAGAAGTTATTTAATTAAATATGTCTTACTAAATAGTTAGATAAATTTATTGTGAATTTAATTCACATCTTTATAAAGGGAGGTTTTAGAATCATGAATTTTCCAGTATTAAAAAAAGCATCATATATTTTAGTGAACGCTCCAGATATGGTAATACATAATGGAACAACACAAACATCAGAAAGACAAACAAATCCAAACTCAGAATATTTAAAGGTATTAAAAGATCACTTAAGACCTTTTGATGAGGTTGTTGCATATGCACCAAACCAAACTTATATAGGAAATTTAACTCCAGAACAGTTAAGTGAAATGCCAAGACCTTGGTTTGGAAAAAACGTAGAAAATGCTGATAGATTCGGTAAATTCGGGGAAATTATGCCACAAGATGAATTCTGTGGATTAATGAAAATATGCGATGTTTTCGACTTAGTAATATTAGAAGAAAATTTTGCAAATAGTGTAAGGGAAAAATTAGCTAAACACCCATTAATAGCTGACAAAGCAGAAAAAGTTGTTGGTGAAGGCATTGAGAAAATAGAAGGATTAGTTAACAATGTAGGTGCAGAGGGTTTATATGAAAAAGGTAAATTAGTAGGATGTGTAAGAAGAGCACACGAAATGGATCCAAACTTATCAGCACATTACATGTTAGAAAATTTAGCAGTTAAAGCTTCTGGTGTTTTAGCTGGAATGCATCTTGTAAATAATTTAGATATACCAATAAATGAAATAGAATATATTATAGAATGTTCAGAAGAGGCTATTGGTGATATGAACCAAAGAGGTGGAGGAAATATTGCTAAATCAATAGGAGAAGTTGTTGGTTTAACAGGAGCAACAGGAGCAGATATGAGAGGCTTCTGTGCTGGACCGTCTCATTCATTAATTACAGCAGCATCACTTGTTAAAAGTGGAATATATAAAAATGTTTTAGTTATAGCTGGAGGAGCTACAGCTAAACTTGGAATGAATGGTAGAGACCATATTAAGAAAAATATGCCAGTTCTTGAAGACTGCTTAGGTGGATTTGCTGTTTTAGTTTCTCAAAATGATGGAGTAAGCCCAATCTTAAGAACTGATGTAATAGGAAGACACACAATAGGACATGGAGCTTCACCACAAGCAGTATTAGAAGCTTTAGTTTTAGATCCGTTAATATCAAATGGAATAAAAATAACAGAAGTTAATAAGTTTGCACCAGAAATGCAAACTCCAGATATAACAGAACCAGCTGGTGCTGGAGATGTTCCAACACAAAACTATAAAATGATAGGAGCATTAGCTGTTAAAAAAGGACAATTAGAGAGAAAAGAGTTACCAAATTTCGTTAAGGAACATGGATATCCAGGATTTGCACCAACTCAAGGACATATTCCATCAGGGGTACCAATAGTAGGTCATGGAATAGATCATATTAAAAATGGTATTTTAGATAATTTCATGATAATTGGTAAAGGAAGCTTATTCTTAGGAAGAATGACGAACCTATTTGATGGTGTTTCTATATTAGTAGAGAAAAACACTGGAATAGTTGAAGAAAATTCAGGAATAAGCAAAGATGAAGTTAAATCAATGGTTGCAGACGCAATGAAAGATTTTGCAGCATTTTTAGCAAAAGATATGGAATAATAAAATATAGCTGTAGTTCCTCAATTTGAGGGACTACATCTTAGAAAAGGGGTGTAAATATGAGCCAAAACTCAACTAAAGTAATGATAGCTGAAGTATTTAATGATATAGCAAATGGAATCAAGAGTGGACAATTTAAAAAAAGAGTAAGAATCGGTTTAACTATATTAGGCTCAGAGCACGGCGTTGAAGAAATGGTTAGAGCAGCTGAGCTATGTAAAGCTAAATATGGTAATTTTGATATAGTTTTAATAGGATCAAAAGTTGATGCTGACTTTGAGATGGTTGAAGTAGCAACACCAGAAGAAGGTCATAAGAAAATGACTGAAATGCTTGAAAAAGGAGAATTAGATGGTTGTGTTACACAACATTTTGATTTTCCAATAGGGGTTTCTACTATAGGTAAAGTTCAAACTCCAGGCTTAGGAAAAGAAATGATATTAGCAACTACAACAGGAACTACTTCCACAAATAGGGTTGAAGGTATGGTTAAAAATGCTATATCTGGTATAGCAGTTGCAAAAGCTAATGGAATTAAAAATCCTAAAGTAGGTATATTAAATTTAGATGGAGCTAGACAAGTAGAAAGAATATTAAATGAGACTAAGACAGCTGGATATGACTTTGAATTTTCAAAGTCATTAAGAGCTGATGGTGGAGCTGTAATGAGAGGAAATGACTTATTGGCTGGAACTCCAGATGTTATGGTTTGTGACTCTTTAACAGGAAATCTATTAATTAAAGTTTTCTCTTCATTTACAACAGGTGGTAATTATGAAACTGTTGGAGCTGGCTATGGTCCTGGTGTAGGGGAAAATTATGATAAACTTGTGAACATAGTATCAAGAGCTTCAGGTGCACCACTTATAGCAGAAGCTCTAAGATATTGTGCAACTTGTGCAGAAAATAAAGTTTTAGATATAGCTAGAGACGAGTTTAAAAGTGCAAATGAAGCAGGACTTCAAGAATTCATAGATAAGACTGCTAAAAAGGCAAATAAAACTGAAAGTGCAGAAGAAAATGTGAAAATGCCGCCTAAAAAGGTTGTTACATTTTCAATTGCAGGAATAGATATTTTAGAGTTAGAAAATGCATGTAAAACTTTATGGAAAGAAAATATTTATTCAGAAAGTGGAATGGGATGTACAGGTCCTATAGTATTAGTAGCTGAGGAAGATTCTGAAAAGGCTATGGAAATTTTAAGAAAATCCGAATATTTAGGATAATGTTTTGTGAAGATAATTAGGTTATCATATCAATGAAAAACCAGTAATTAAATGGATAAATGATATTAATAAGCTATAAATAATGAAATTTATAGCTTATTTTATTCCAGACTAGAAAATATGAAATTATATGGAAAAAAATATTAAATTTGTTTGAACAGATTCTTGTAGAAATATGTATTAAAATTAAGCTTAATTAAATAAAAACTTAAATTATTCAGAAAAATTAAATGTATATTAAAAAAGTATAAAAAAAGTTTGAACAATAAATTAATTTTAACCTAATTTAAAAAAAACTTGTATAATTGAAAAAAATATAGTATATTACATATGTACTTTCAGTGTAGTACATACTATTTAGGGTATATACTATATATAAAAAAAACATAAAAAGCACTATAAAAGACTAATGAAAACATTAAACATACTGTTAAATATGCTATAAATACATTTATAGTGTATATTTGTAGAGTAAATTTAAAAAATTAAAAAAGTAGTTGAATAAATATATAGTTTTTAATTATAATAATTAGGGGAAGATTATATATAGTAAAAATATTAAGTTAATTAAAAGAATTTTTACTTTTTATATAATTAAGTGTAATCTTAGGAGGTTAGTTTTATGAAAGCAAAAAAATTGGTAGCAATACTAATGTCAGCAATGTTAACAGCTTCAGTTCTAGTTGGATGTGGATCATCTGCTGGTAACGGAGAGGAAAAAGATAATGCTGGAACAGAATCAAAAATTATGATTGGACTTGCTACAGACGAGGGTGGTTTAAATGACAAGTCTTTCAACCAATCAGCTGATACTGGGGTAAAAAAAGCTCAAGAAGAATTTGGTTTAGATTATAAACCAATAGAATCTCAAAAGAAAGAAGATTATGAGCCAAACCTACAAGCATTAGTAGATGAGGGAAGTGCTTTAACTTTCGCAGTAGGTTTCCAATTATCAGAAGCTATGAAAAACATAGCAAAAGCAAATCCAGATAGTCATTTTGCTATCATAGATGAGAATGTTGAAGGTGTAGATAACGTACAATCAATAACATTCAAAGAGGAAGAAGGTTCTTTCTTAATGGGAGTTATTGCAGGTAAAATGACAAAAACAAATAAAATTGGATTTATCGGTGGAAAAGATTTCCCAACAATAAATAAATTTGAAAGTGGTTTCGTAGCTGGTGTTAAAGCTGTTAATCCAAATGCTGTTGTAGGATTAGAAAGTCCAGATGGAGAAAACCCAGGACCAAACGTAAAATATGCAGATTCATTTACTGATACAAATAAAGGATATGAGCTTGCAAAATCATTATATGATTCAGGCTGTGATGTTATATACCATGCTTCAGGAGCAACAGGAACAGGAATGTTTAAAGCAGCTAAAGAATTAAAAGACAAAGGCAAAGAAGTTTGGGGTATAGGTGTTGATATGGACCAAACAATAACTCTTCCAGAGTATGCTGATGTAATCCTATCTTCAATGATAAAAAAAGTTGAATTAGCAACTTATGAAGCTAGTAAGGATGCTAAAGATGGAAAATTTGAAGGTGGACATAAAGTTTTAGGAATTAAAGAAGGCGGAATAGATATTGCTGAAACAACAAGCAAAAATACACCACAAGATGTTGTAGAATTAGCAGAACAATATAAAGAAAAAATATCTAAAGGTGAAGTTGTAGTGCCAGCAGACAGAAAAGGCGCTAAGGAATTTAAGGCTGAGTAGCTTATAATACACAATGAAAGCTAGGTGTCTAGTTACATCTAGCTTTTCTTAGTAAAATACCTTTTAAATAGTTAAATTATATTATGTGGGATGATATTAAAAAATAAAGTTATATTAGATAAATTATAATAAAGTTAGAGGTTTGGGTTTACTAATAAAGAGGGAAGTTATTAGTATAAGGAGGAAATAGAATGAACAAGGTAATAGAAATGAAAGGTATAACTAAAATTTTCCCTGGAACTATTGCCAATGATAATGTGGATTTTGAGCTTTTAAAAAGCGAAACTCATGTTTTACTTGGAGAAAATGGTGCAGGTAAAACTACACTTATGAATATCTTATATGGATTATACCAACCTGAAAAAGGTGAGATATATGTAAAGGGAAGTTTACAAAAAATAACTAGTCCAAATGATGCTATAAAATTAGGTGTAGGAATGGTTCACCAACACTTTATGCTTGTTGAAAATTTTACAGTGGCAGAAAATATAGTTTTAGGTACAGAACCTAAAAAGGGAATAAAGTTAGATATGAACTCTGCAGTGAAAAGTGTTGAAGAAATATCAAATAAATATGGATTTGCCATAGATCCAAATGCAGTGATAGAAGATATTTCTGTTGGTCAGCAACAAAAGGTTGAAATTTTAAAAGCACTTTATAGAGGTGCTGAAATATTAATATTAGATGAGCCTACAGCGGTATTAACACCACAAGAAATTGAAGAGTTAGGTAATATTATAGAAAACTTAAAAAAAGAGGGGAAATCAGTAATATTAATCACTCATAAGTTAAAAGAAGTTATGAGCATGAGTGATAGGGTTACTATTATAAGAAGAGGTAAAGTAACAGGAACAGTTTTAACTAAGGAAACAAACATAGATCAACTTGCAGAATTAATGGTTGGAAGAAAAGTTAACTTAGTTGTAGAAAAAGATGAGTGTAATAAAAAAGATAAAATTTTAAATATAGAAGAACTATCTGCTATAGATCAAAGAGGCGTTGAGGTAATAAAAAATATAAATCTTGATGTTTATGGTGGGGAAATATTAGGTATAGCAGGTGTTGATGGTAATGGACAAACAGAACTGTTAGAAGTAATAACAGGACTTAGAAAACCTAAAGATGGAAAAATATCCGTAAAAGGAAAAGATATATATGGTAAAACACCAAGAGACGTTGAGGAAGCAGGGGTTGCGCATATTCCAGAAGACAGACATAAAAGAGGATTAGTCCTTAAATACTCATTGTTTGAAAACTCAATTCTTGGTATTCATAAGAAAAAACCATTTTCTAATGGAATAGTGATGAATTATAAGGCTATTAAAGAACACTGTGATAAGTTAATAGAAGAATTTGATGTTAGAACACCTAATAATTCTGTTAATGCTTCTTCATTATCAGGAGGAAATCAGCAAAAGCTAATAGCTGCAAGAGAAATATATAAAGATCCAGAGCTACTAATAGCAGCTCAACCTACAAGAGGAATAGATGTTGGGGCAATTGAGTATATACATAAAAGATTAGTTGGAGAAAGAGACAAAGGAAAAGCGGTTTTATTAGTTTCTTTAGAATTAGACGAAATTTTAGCTCTATCAGATAGAATAGCAGTTATGTATGATGGAAAAGTTGTTGCTGTGCTAGATAGAAAAGATGCCGATGAACAAAAGCTAGGTATATTGATGGCTGGAGGAACAATAGATGGCATTAGGAAAGGAGCTGAAAAGTAATGTTACAGAAACTAAAAAAGGTTTTAAAACCTATAATATTCCCATTTTTAGCAATATTTCTTTCTTTATTTGTTTCGGTATTCTTTGTTATGTGGGCAAAGGGATATTCTATAACACAGTATTTTACAGCAGTTAGTGATTTAATGGGAACAATTTGGAAAGGTAGCTTTGGTACAAAGAGAAATATGATGAACACTATTGCAGAGATGAGCCCACTTATATTTGCAGGGGTTGCCAATGCAGTAGCATTTAGAACAGGACTGTTTAATATAGGGGTAGCTGGACAGTTTGCAATGGGAATGATTTCAGCTGGAATAATAGGAACAATTCCAGGACTAAATCCAGTAGTTCATGTTATATTAATTTGTCTTGGTGGTATTTTAGCAGGAACGATATGGGGTGGAATTCCAGGATTCTTAAAAGCAAGATTTGGAACTAGCGAAGTTATAAATACTATAATGCTTAACTATATATCAATGTTCTTTGCAAATTATATTATTCTTAAAACTAGGTTTGGTGTTCCAGGAAAAGCTAGAACTCCAATAATAGAAAAAAGTGCACAGCTTACAAGATTTATGCCAAGTGCACCAGCTAATATAAGTATATTTATAGCAATTGCAGTAGCTATATTTATATTTTGGTTATTATGGAAAACAACTGTTGGATATGAAATAAGAGCAGTAGGTATTAATCCACATGCTGCAGAGTATGGTGGAATAAGTGTTGCTAAAAATGCAATACTTGCAATGGTTATATCAGGTGCTATAGCAGGGCTTGGTGGAGCTTTACACGTAGCAGGTGTAAACCACATGGTTCAAGATTTTATGGCAGTTCCAAACTATGGATTTGATGGAATAGCAGTAGCACTTTTAGCTAAAAATAATCCAATAGGATGTATAGCATCAGCAGTATTATTTGCAGCACTTAATACAAGTGCAAGAGCACTTCAATTAAATGGAATACCAAAAGAAATTGTATTCCTAATACAAGCAATAATAATTATATTTGTAGCAACAGATTATATTATGAAATACTTTGAAGAGAAAAAGAAGAAAGGGGCGATAATAAATGGATAATGTTAATATAATTTCATTAATAACATCTACTTTAAGAATTGCAACGCCTCTAATATTTGCAGCGCTTGGCGGAATGTTTTCGGAAAGAGCTGGAGTAGTAAACATAGGACTTGAAGGTATGATGACTATGGGGGCATTCTTTGCTGTATATGTTACACATATAACAGGAAGCCCTATTATGGGTATTTTCGGTGGAGTGTTGGCAGGTGGATTACTTGCATTGATACATGCAGTTTTAAGTATAAATTTAAGAGCAGATCAAGTTATATCAGGTACGGCTATAAACTTATTTGCAACAGCACTTTCTAGTTTCTTAATTATGAAGCTTTTTGGAAAAGGTGGTCAAACAGACTTAGTAAAAGGGCTGCCATTCCATGTTCCAAAAGCAATTGCTAATTTGCCAATCATAGGAACCCTTTTAAATGGGATTAACTGGTTTGTTATATTAGCTATAATTTTAGTGTTTGTATCATACTTTGTAATGTATAAAACAGCATTTGGGTTAAGAGTAAGAGCTGTAGGTGAACATCCAAAGGCAGCAGATACATTAGGAATAAATGTTTATAAAACAAGATATATTTGTGTTGTAATATCAGGAATGTTAGCAGGACTTGGTGGAGCTGCACTGTCATTAGGTATTACACCAATGTTTAAAGAAAACATGGTTGCAGGAAGAGGATTTATAGCACTTGCAGCTATGATATTTGGTAACTGGAAGCCATTTGGAATCTTAGGAGCATGTTTATTATTTGGTTTTGGAGAAGCATTCCAAATAACAGCTCAAGGTTTTTCATGGTCATTACCAACAGAGTTCTATTCTGCGATACCATATATACTAACAATGTTAGCGTTAGCAGGATTTGTTGGTAAAACTCAAGGACCAGCAGCATCAGGAGAACCTTACGAAAAAGGATCAAGATAGACAAAAATGGTATTAGACTAAAATCTAATACCATTTTATTTATGTAAAAATATAAAAAATAAAATTTGAATTTTATATAGAATCCCCTATAAAGTTATTGTTTTTGTATAAACTAAGTAAAGAAATTGTTAAAAAGGTCATAAAGTATTAAAAATATATTACAAAATAAAAAAAGTATAGTATAATTATAGTGCTAATATTTTAAAAATTTAGAATATTCCTATGAAGTAATATGTATATTAATATATAGTATTACCAAATTATTTATTTTAATTTGAATAAGAAAATGCTACAATGATGAATTTTCTTTAATCTAATAGGATGCTTTGAAAATTTATATAAAATAGAAAAATTAGGAACATAGTGAAAAATATTAAAATCAAATAATAAGATGCTTTTCAGATTTATAATATAATATGAAAGGCTACAAAATGGCCAATTAATAATGTGGAACGGATAAAATGTTAGGGGGTTGCTTTGTGAATAGGATAAAAAGTATTTCAGGTCCAAATAAGGAGGAGGTCTGGGAATGGGTAAGTGACAAAATTAATGGAAAAATAACTGTTTCTGCAAACAAAGGTAGAAAGATAGAGGCTAAATATAAAAAATGGCCTATTGTGATGGAATACTATACAATGATGGCAGGAAACATACCTATAAGTTACACTAGAGTCAGAGCTACTTTTACTAATATAGATGGTTTCAAATTTAAAATTACAAATAGAAATAGTTTAAATACTATCGGTGAAGATTTAGATATGAAAAAATTTACCGAATTAGATAAAGATTTAATAGAACGATTTATAATAATGACAAATAATGTTCAAGGTATTAAACCTATATTAGAAAATAAATATATAATGGATACATTATCAAGTTATAATAAATTTGTCCTAGAAATTAAGGAATTAGATGATTGTGGGAAAAACTTAGGTAATTATTCTAATGAGATTGTGTTTAGAACCTCAGGAATTATTAAAAATGGAGAGCAATTGAAACAATTATATAATACTGTTTGTAAAACATTAGACAATTTAGCATAAGCAATCATAAAAATAAATTACAGTAATAAATTGGAGACGAAAAGAATATTAATATAATGTTCTTTTCGTTTTTTTATGTGTAAAAATTGAATTGAAATTTATATAAATAGTATGGTAGGAGGAAAATTATGAAAATAGTAGTTATTAAGGAATTTGATAATACAAGTGAGCGAATTGAAGAAATAAAAAATGAAGTTGAAAAAAAATCGTTGTTGAATAAGGAAGATAGCAAAATATCAGATAAAGATTTTATATTTACAACTGAAGAACATGATTTGGAGGATAGTAAAGAGATAATAGGAACTATGATTTTAAAAAAGGTAGATGATAAAGTTTATAAAATAAATAAAATTAACCTATTAGAAGATAGAAGAAATTTAGGATTAGGAGGTGCTATGGTTAAATATGCATTAGAAGTGGTTAAGAAAAATTGTGGAAAATCTATAATTGTAGATAATGATGAAAAGTTAAAAGGTTTTTACACTAAATTAGGTTTTACAAAGGATAAAGATAATAAATTGATAATGAATATATAGGATTTAAAATTTAGCTCAACTTTTTAATTTTAGAGTTTAAAGCCAATTAAAATTTTGTTCAAGTAGAAAGTTTATATGAGACTAGATGCTCTGTTTTAATATAATAATGAAGTCGGTTAAGATGTAGTGAATTCTACTTTGAAACCGGCTTTATTTCATATACAACATTGTTTAAAACAATAGAGAATTTATGAAATATTAAAACAAATATGATATAATTGAGTTAGTATTGTTATATAAATATAATGAAATTAAAAATAATTTTATAAATAGGAAAATTTAATATAAAGAATAACTAAATTTAAATAAATCACAAAGAGTTGCTAATAAAGAAGTTATTCAAATTATATAATTAAGGTTAGTCTAATAAGATGCTAATCTTATTTAATTTATTAAAGTAAATTTTGGATTAATATAGGGTTCCAAGTGACTTTTAAAATTATCCATTCCAAAACTTGGATACCCCAAATAGTGAGACATGCTCTGAATCACTTGGAATTCAACACTATATTTTGTATAAAAATATTTTAAAGCTATTGAATAAATTTAAATTTGAGCTTGTTTCCCTATATAATAGCAAAACAATAAAAACAAACGTAACATTCAGAAAATTTAATTTAAAGTTTATATAGGGTTTCAAGTTGACTTTTAAAATTACTTGTTTCAAAACTTGGATACCCAAAATAGTGAGACATGCTCCGAAATATTTAAAATTCAACACTATATTTTGTATAAAGATATTTTAAAGTTATTGAATAAATTTAAATGTGAGCTTGTTTCCCTATATCTCTATAATACTTAGTAAAATTATTTGATAAGGATTGTGATGAAATGAATTTAGGTTTTGATTTGAAGCTTTCTATGGAACAGAAGCTAGTTATGACTATGGAAATGCAACTTTCTATAAAACTTTTACAAATGTCCACCTATGATTTAATGACATACATAAATAAAGAGTTAGAAGAAAATATAGCTTTAGAATCTAAAGATGATAATAAATTAGAAGCAATAGACTTGAAAAAATTAATAAATTTTTTAGATGATAATAAAAGAGGGAAGGATTACGATTACTATAAGGAAAAGGACGAAGAAATATCTCCATTAAATTTTGTTGTAGAAAAGGAATCTTTAAAAGATTATTTAAAAAAGCAGCTTATAGATTTTAAAATGGACAAGGTAATGTTTAAAGTTTGTTTATATATAATAGAATCCTTAAATCATAAAGGATATTTTGAAGAAGATATAGAAGAAACAGCAAATAGAAACAAATGTTCAATACAAGACGTGAATAAAGCGTTAGGTATAATACAAAGCCTAGAACCAGAAGGAATCGGAGCTAGAAATTTGAAGGAATGTTTAAAAATTCAGCTAGACAAAAAGAAGATTAAAGATGAATGCATATATATAATAATTGATAATCATCTACAAGACATATCTAAAGGAAAATTGTTAAATATAGCTAAGGAGTTGAAAATAGACGGTGAAAAAGTACAGTATTATATTGATGTAATACGAACTCTAGAACCTAAACCATCCAGGGGATTTTTTACTGGAGATGAAACCAATTATATAATCCCCGATGCAGTTATAAAAAGAATAGATGATGAATTTATAGTAATTATGAATGATTCTATGTTGCCTAAATTAAATATTAACAATACCTATAAAGAAGTGCTTAATAATTGTGATGAGAAAGAAACTGTTGATTATGTAAAAGAAAAAGTGAATAAAGCAATTTTTTTAATGAAAAGTATAGAAAGTAGAAGAAATACATTACAACTTGTTATAGAAGATATAATAAATATTCAAAAGAAATATTTTTTATATGGAACATCGCATTTAAAGCCTATGACAATAAAAGTTATAGCAGATAATTTAGAGTTTCATGAATCAACTGTTAGCAGGGCTATAAAAGACAAGTATATTGCATTGCCAACTGGAAAAGTTATAAGAATAAAAGATTTATTTACAAATAGCATATCTACAGATGGAGAAGATATATCAACTTATAATATTAAGAAAAAAATTGAAGAGATAATAGAAAATGAAGATAAAAAAAAGCCTCTTTCCGATTCTAAGATATGTGAAATCTTAAATGATGATGGTATAAATATATCAAGAAGAACTATAGCTAAATATAGAGAAGAATTAGGAATATTAAGTTCATCAAGACGAAAAAGATTATAATTTTAAAATTAAAATAAACTTAACAAAAAAAGCTATTCACAAGAATAGCTTTTTAGTATATAATAATGAATAAAGAGGGACAAAAAACCACCTATGGACAAAAAGTGTCCCAAAGGAGTGCTAATTATGCAAGAACTATTAAAAATACAGGTAAAATTAGTGCCAGAAATTCTAGATGTTCTGGAAATGAGATATAATATCTTAACTAACATATATTATAGTCAGCCAATAGGAAGAAGACTTTTAGCTACTAACCTCAAATTAAGCGAAAGAGTTGTAAGAAGTGAAATAAACTTTTTAAAAGATCAGAAACTTATAGAAATAAGTAATCCAGGAATGACTATAACAAGTGAAGGTGAAGAAATTCTTCAAGGATTAAAAAATTTTATAAGAGAAATGAAAGAATTTAAATCTTTAGAAGAAGGTATAAAAAGTAAATTAAATTTAAAAGATATTATTATTGTTGCTGGAGATATAGATGAAGATAGTTCAGTTTTAAATGAATTAGGAAAGATTACAGTTAATTATATAAAAAAGATATTACAAGATAATATAATAATTTCCCTGACAGGTGGAAATACTGTTAAAGAAGTAGTGGATAACTTCCCTAATGTCCAAGGCTTCGAAAATATATTAGTATTACCAGCAAGAGGTGGTATAGGAAAAGACATAGAATGTCACTCAAATACACTAGCAGGGAGACTGGCATCAAAATTAAACGGTAATTATGAAATACTTCATATACCGGATAATTTAAGCAGTAATACTTATAAAGCTCTTTTAAATGAAGAGGGCATAAAAGAAATTTTTAATAATATTGCAAAATCTAATATAGTTATTCATGGTATAGGTAATGCAAATGAAATGTCTAAAAGAAGAGAATTGAAAAAAGCCGCAATGGAAAAAATACAGCATTTAGATGCTGTAGGTGAGGCTTATGGACATTATTTTAATTATGAAGGAAAAATAGTTCATTCAATGGAAACTATAGGAATACAAAAAAATCAAGTTCCATCAATAGAATATATGATTGCAGTAGCAGCTGGTAAAGCGAAAGCAAAAGCTATAATTGCAGTAGCAAGGGGTACTGAAAATGAGGTACTAGTTACTGATGAAGCTACAGCAAGAGAAATTTACGATGTATTAATTAAAGAGTAAATTAGAATTTCATTATAACAAATTATCTTAGGAGGTAAGATATTATGATTAAAGTTGGTATAAATGGATTTGGAAGAATAGGAAGAAATTTTTTTAAGGCATTAATTAACAAATATAATGATGATTTAGAAGTTGTAGCAATCAATGATTTAACAGATGCAGACACATTAGCTCATTTATTGAAATACGATTCACTATATGGACAATTTGAAGGCACAGTAGAAAATACTGAAAATGAAATTGTTGTTAATGGTAAATCTATAAAAATATTTGCAGAGAGAGATCCACACAATATTCCTTGGGGAGTATTAGGTGTAGATATTGTAATAGAAGCAAGTGGGAAATTTACAGATGGAAATAAGGCAAAGGCACATATTGAAGCAGGAGCAAAGAAAGTTTTAATTTCAGCACCAGCTAAAAATGAAGATATAACAATAGTATTAGGCGTGAATGAAAGTGATTATGATTCAAATAATCATAATATAATTTCAAATGCATCTTGTACAACTAACTGTTTAGCACCATTTGCTAAGATTTTAGATAGAGAGTTTGGAATAGTAAAAGGTCTTATGACTACTATTCATTCATATACAAACGATCAAAAAATATTAGATGCTCCTCATAGTGATTTAAGAAGAGCAAGAGCAGCAGCGGAAGCTATGATTCCAACAACAACAGGAGCTGCAAAGGCAGTATCTTTGGTATTACCTCAATTAAAAGGAAAACTAAATGGTATGGCTGTAAGAGTCCCTACTCCAACAGTATCAATTACGGACTTAGTGTGTGAAATATCAAAAAATGCCACTGTTGAAGAAATAAATGATGCATTTAGAAAGGCAGCTGAGGGAGAGTTAAAAGGAATACTTGGATATAGTGAAGAACCATTAGTATCAATTGACTATAGAGGGGATGAAAGATCTTCAATAGTTGATGGATTATCTACTATGTTAATATCAGACAACATGGTTAAGGTTGTTTCATGGTATGATAATGAATGGGGATATTCAAATAGATTAGCAGATTTAACAAAATATGTTGCTGAAAGACTATAATTAGACCTATAATATTATCCATATTTTATAATAAAAATCTAGTTCTTAAGCAAAATAGAACTAGATTTTATTTTTATCAGTTAAAATCAGAAAAGTTAAAAAATTAATTTAAAATTATTTTATAAAGAAGAAAAAGGTAAAAAGTATACATTATTTAGCTAAAAATTAAAAATAATGTATCACAAATACGAAAAAAGTGTTAAAATTATTAATGAAAAGATAAAATTATATAAAAAAGTCTTTTAAGTAATTTAATAAAAATAAAAAATTAATTTATATATAATATTTAAACAGTATTTGATAGGTGCTGAAAAGTATATTTATTGAAAGGGGTTTTAACGTGATATTCAATAAGAAAACTATAGAAGACATAAATATAAAGGGCAAAAAAATATTAGTAAGATGTGATTTTAATGTACCTTTATCAGAAGGAAAAATAACAGATGAAAATAGATTATTAGGTGCGTTGCCAACAATAAATTATTTAATAGAAAAAGGTGGAAAAGTTATCCTTTGTTCTCATTTAGGAAAACCAAAAGGCGAAGCAAAGCCGGAATTATCATTAAAGCCAGTAGCAGATAGATTGTCAGAACTTTTAAACAAGGATGTAAAATTTTTAAAAGATGATAATGTTATATCAGAAAGTGTTAAAAAGGAAATTGAACAATTAAAAGATAGTGAAATTGCCTTATTAGAGAATACTAGATTCAGAAAAGAAGAAACTAAAAATGATGAAATTTTCTCAAAAGAGTTAGCTTCAGTTTGTGATATATTTGTAAATGATGCTTTTGGAACTGCTCATAGAGCGCATTGTTCTACTGTAGGGGTAACTAACTTTGTTAAGGATTCTGTTTGTGGATATTTAATACAAAAAGAACTTAAATTCTTAGGTGATGCAGTTGAACAGCCTGTTAGACCATTTACAGCTATATTAGGTGGAGCTAAAGTTTCTGATAAGATAAATGTAATAAATAATTTATTAGAAAAAGTTGATAATTTAATCATTGGTGGCGGTATGGCATACACATTTTTAAAAGCTAATGGGTATGAAGTTGGAAATTCATTAGTGGAAGAAGATAAATTAGATTATGCCAAAGATATGATGAAAAAAGCAGAAGAAAAAAATGTTAAATTTTTGATTCCTGTAGATCATGTTATAGCTAATGAATTTTCTAAAGATGCAAAGGCAATAATAACAGAGGAAAAAAATATAGAAAAAGGTTATATGGGACTTGATATAGGACCTAAAACTGTGGAATTATATAAAAAGGCGATATTAGAGTCTAAAACTATAGTGTGGAATGGACCAATGGGAGTTTTTGAATTTAAAAATTTTGAAAATGGAACTAAAACTATAGCTAAGGCTTTAGCTGAAAATAAAGAAGCAACTACTATAATTGGTGGTGGAGATAGTGCGGCAGCAGTAAATATGTTTCAGTTAGGGGAGAAAATGACACATATATCTACTGGAGGTGGAGCTTCTTTAGAATTTTTAGAAGGAATAGCACTTCCTGGTATAGTAGCTTTAAATGACAAATAGTTGATAATTTTGATATAGTATATTTAAAAGAATTTATAACTAATTTTATGGAGGAAAGTTATGAGAAAAGCAATAATTGCAGGAAACTGGAAAATGCATAATACTATAAAAGAAGCTTTAGAGTTAGTAAATGGATTAAAACCTTTAGTTAAAGATGCAAAATGTGATGTAGTGGTTTGTCCAAGTTTTATAGCATTATCATCAGTGGTAGAGGCTGTTAAAGGGACTAATATAAAAGTTGGGGCTCAAAATATGCATTTTGAAGAAAAAGGAGCATTTACAGGAGAGGTATCTCCAGGTATGCTTGAAGAGCTAGGTGTGGAATATGTTATTATCGGGCATAGTGAAAGAAGACAGTATTTTAATGAAAGTGATGAGACTGTTAATAAAAAGCTAAAAGCTGCATTTAATCATAACATATTACCAATACTTTGTGTAGGTGAAAGTTTAGAACAAAGAGAAGGTAACATAACAGAAAAAATATTAGAAAATCAAGTAACTAAGGCTTTAGATGGATTATCAAAAGAGCAAGTAGGAAAAATGATAATTGCTTATGAACCAATATGGGCAATAGGTACAGGAAAAACAGCTACAGCTGACGAGGCTAATGATACAATCGGATTTATAAGAAGTGTAGTTGAAAAACTTTATGATAATAATATAAGTAATAGTATAAGAATACAATATGGTGGTTCAGTAAAACCTTCAACAATAAAAGAACAAATGTCAAAAGAACACATTGATGGCGGATTAATAGGTGGAGCAAGTTTAAAAGCAAAAGATTTTAGTGATATTGTAAACTATTAAATTTTAGCAAAGGGTGATAGAATGTCTAAAAAACCAATGATGCTCATGATATTAGATGGATTTGGTTTAAGTGATAATTTAGATGGCAATGCAGTAAAAATTTCTAAAAATCCAAACTATGAAAATATAAAAGCCAATTATCCAATGACAAAAGTAAAAGCTTCAGGTTTAAGTGTAGGGCTTCCGGAAGGACAAATGGGAAATTCAGAAGTTGGCCATTTAAATATAGGTGCAGGTAGAGTTGTATATCAAGAGCTAACAAGGATAAATAAAAGTATAGACGATGGAGAGTTTTTTACAAATAATGAATTTTTAAAATGTATAAAAAGTGCAAAAGATAATAGTTCATCAATGCATATTATGGGGCTTTTATCAGATGGTGGAGTTCATTCACATATAAATCATTTAAAGGCTCTAATAAGTTTATGTAAAAAAAATCAATTAGAAAAAGTTTATATACATTGTTTTTTGGATGGAAGAGATGTTCCTCCATCTTCATCATGTAATTATATTAAAGAATTAGAAGAATACTTAAAAGAAGAGAATATTGGAAAGATTGCTACGGTAAGTGGAAGATACTATGCAATGGATAGAGATAATCGTTGGGAACGTATTCAACTTGCTTATAATGCTATAGTTAAAGGTGAGGGTGAAAAATCACATAGTGCAGTAGAAGCAGTAGAAAAATCTTATCATGATAATAAAACAGATGAATTTGTAATTCCTACAGTTATAGTAAATGGAGAAAATGAAGCTGTTGGAAAAATACAAAATAATGATTCAGTAATATTCTTTAATTTTAGACCAGACAGAGCAAGAGAAATAACAAGGGCAATAAATGATAAAGTTTTTGAAAAATTTGATAGAGAAACTTTGAGTTTAAATTTTGTTACCATGACTCAATATGATAATACTTTAGAAAATGTAAACATAGCATTTAAACCTCAACAATATAAAAATACTTTAGGGGAATATGTAGCATCTAAAGGACTAAAACAACTTAGAATTGCAGAAACAGAGAAATATGCACATGTTACTTTTTTCTTTAATGGAGGAGTAGAACAGCCTAACAATAATGAAGATAGGGCATTAATACCTTCACCTAAAGTTGCAACATATGATTTGAAACCAGAAATGAGTGCAAAAGAGGTAACAAATGAAGTATTAAGTAGATTAGATACAAAACAATATGACCTTATAATATTAAATTATGCTAATCCAGATATGGTAGGGCATACTGGTGTATTGGATGCAGCAGTTAAGGCAATAGAGACTGTAGATGAATGCCTTGAAAAAGTTGTTGATAAGGTTTTAGAGCTAAATGGAACTGTATTTATAACAGCAGACCATGGAAATGCAGAGCAGATGATAGATTTTTCTACTGGAAAGCCAATGACGTCTCATACAACAAATGAAGTTCCATTTATATGTGTATCAGGTAATAAAATAAAATTAAAAGATGGTGGAATATTAGCAGATATTGCGCCAACAATGCTAGATGCTATGGGAATTGAAAAACCAAAAGAAATGACAGGGAATTCCCTGATAGAACATTAATTTAGTATATAAAAATAAAAATTTATTAATAAAAAATTAACTTTATGATATTTTTAGGAGGATTATATTTATGAAACAATATGTTGAAATTATTGATGTTTATGCAAGACAAATATTAGATTCAAGAGCATTTCCAACAGTAGAGGTAGAAGTAACATTAGATGATGGTACAGTAGGAAGAGCAGCAGTTCCATCTGGTGCATCAACAGGTATGTTTGAGGCAGTTGAATTAAGAGATGGGGATAAAGCTGTTTATAATGGAAAAGGTGTTTTAAAAGCTGTAGATAATGTAAATGAAATTATAGCAGAAGAATTAGTGGGAATGAATGTATTTGATCAAGTAGCTATTGATAAATTAATGATAGAACTTGATGGAACTAAAAATAAAGGAAAACTAGGTGCAAATGCAATGCTTGGAGTTTCTCTTGCTTGTGCTAAAGCAGCAGCAGAATCATTAGGTCTTGGATTATATCAATATATAGGTGGAGTTAATGCTAAAGTTTTACCAGTTCCAATGATGAACATATTAAATGGTGGAAAACATGCAGATAATAACGTTGATTTACAAGAGTTTATGATAATGCCAGTTGGTGCAAAATCATTTAGCGAAGCATTAAGAATGTGTGCAGAAGTATATCATACTTTAAAATCAATACTAAAAGAAAAAGGATTAGGAACAGGTGTTGGTGATGAAGGTGGATTTGCACCAAACCTAGCTTCAAATGAAGAAGCTATAAAAGTTATAATGGAAGCAATAGAAAAAGCAGGATATAAAGCAGGAGAAGAAATTTTCTTAGCGCTAGACCCAGCATCATCTGAATTCTTTGAAGATGGAAAATATAATTTATCAGGTGAAGGTAGAATATTGACTCCAGAAGAAATGGCTGATTACTATGTAGAGCTTGCAAATAAATACCCAATAATCTCAATTGAAGATGGTATGGCAGAAGAAGATTGGGAAGGATGGAAACACTTAACAGATAAAATTGGCGATAAGGTGCAATTAGTTGGAGACGATTTATTTGTTACAAATACAGAAAGATTAGCTATGGGATTTGAAAAGGAAGTAGCTAACTCAATTCTTATAAAATTAAATCAAATAGGAACATTAACAGAAACTATAAATGCTATAGAAATGGCTTCAAGAAAAGGATACACAGCAGTAGTATCTCATAGAAGTGGAGAAACTGAAGATACAACAATAGCTGATTTAGTTGTTGCAATGAATGCAGGACAAATAAAAACAGGTGCGCCTGCAAGAAGTGAAAGAGTTGCAAAATATAACCAATTGCTAAGAATTGAAGAAGAATTGGGAGATATGGCTGAATATAGAGGAATGAATTCTTTCTATAACATAAAAAGATAGTGATTAAATCTATATTAGAATAATTTAAAAAGGATATCTCAATTGAAAATTTATAGAGAGATATCCTTTTAATGTACTTAAGTTTATACAATTAAGTACATTAGGTTGTTTTAAAATAAATATTATATAAATATCGTAATTGTAACTATAATAATAATATGTTAATATTAATATATTAATGCTTTATGGTATAGGGAGGTGTGTGTGTATGAAAACTGCACTAACTGTAATACAAATATTGTCAGCTGTTTTACTAATGATAGTTATATTATTACAGCCAAGTAAAGGTAACGGATTACAAGGATTAGTTACTGGTAGTTCAGATACATTCTATTCTAAAAACAAAACAAAAACTAAAGAATCATTTTTAATAAAACTTACAGTATTTTTTGCAATAGTATTTGTAGGTTCGGTAATATTAATAAATGCTTTGTAAGATTAAAGTGGCTAGTCTACTTTAATCTTTTTTTGTATAGAAATATGTGTTCAAATTAAATATGAATAGACATATATAATAAATTTAGTTAGAAGTATAGGGAAACAAGCTCCAATTTTAATTTATTCAATAACCTTAAAATATTTTTATACAAGATTCAGTGTTGAGTTGCAAGTGATTCAGAGCATGTCTCACTATTTGGGGTATCCAAGTTTGGGAATGAATAATTTTAAAAGTAAACTTGGAACCCTATAGTATAGTGTAAGTTTAATTTCAAAAATGTTACACAAATTATATATAGATAGTAATTTGTGATAGTAGCTTTTAAAACTGTACAACAATAAAATATTTAAAGGTTCTTATCTTTACGGGAGCATGTAATATATGATATAATTTATTCAAATAGAGCAAATTTTGAGAAAAGTTTTAAGATTTTTAATTTATGCTTTTAACATTTAAAAACTCATTTAAGATACTGACGTTAATGAACTAAGGGGGATACTTATGGGGGAATACAAATCAAGATTAGAAAATAAGGATATGGATTTTTTAATAGAATGCATACAATCTTTAAAAACGAAAGAAGAGTATTATAGATTTTTTGAAGACGTTTGTACAGTTTATGAAATAAAAGCAATACAGCAAAGATTGCAAGTTGCTAGGATGTTAATGGAACGAAGAACATATTTAGATATAGCGAGTACAACAGGGGCTAGTACTGCTACGATAAGTAGAGTAAATAGATCTTTGAATTATGGCAATCAAGGTTATAAAGTTGTATTTGATAGAGTCAATTGGAAAAATAGATAAGATATAAATAGAAAATACTTTATTTGAATTTGGTAATAAAGATAGCTGAATTCAAATAAAGTATTTTATTTTTAATATAATTGTGAATTGAAGGTAAAATAACAATAGGATTATTAAATTTTCTTATATATTATTAATTTGTGGTATAATAGTAGGACATTATTACATGGAAATTATAGGATTGAATATAACAATTAATTTATTATTTATTTTTAATTAATAAAAATTATAGTTTAAAGCTTAAAATATATAATTAAGTTTATTTGTTTAAAAAGTGTTAAATTAGCAAATTATTTAAAATATAATATATGATTTAACAAACGTTTAATAAACTTAGAAGAACGTTAGATTAGGAGTGGTAAAATGGATTTAAAAAGTTTACTTAATAAAGAACAATATGAAGCAGCATCTACTGTTGACGGTCCAGTTTTAATATTAGCAGGGGCTGGTTCAGGAAAAACAAGGGTTTTAACTTATAGAATTGCACATATGATAGAAGATTTAAATATATATCCTTCACAAATATTAGCTATAACATTTACAAATAAAGCTGCAGGTGAAATGAAAGAAAGAATTGCTAGACTAGTTGGAGATGTAGCTGAAAGAATGTGGATATCAACATTTCACTCTAGTTGCGTAAGAATTTTAAGAAGAGAAATAGATAAACTAGGATATAATAAAAATTTTACTATTTATGATAGCTATGATTCTAAAACATTAGTTAAGCAATGTATCAAGGAATTAAACATAAATGATAAAGATATAACTGATGGAGAAATAATAGGAAAAATATCTAATGCAAAGAATGATTTGATAACTGCAGATAAATTTAAGAGTGAAAATCAAAGCGACTTTAGAAAAAACAAGATAGCAGATGCCTATCTTTTATATCAAAAGAAACTTAAAGCTAACAATGCATTAGATTTTGATGATTTAATATTTATAACTGTAAAACTTTTAAAAGAAAATCAAGAAGTAAGAGAATTTTACCAAAGAAAATTTAGATACATAATGGTAGATGAGTATCAAGATACAAATAGAGCTCAATATGAATTAGTAAAATTATTAGTTGGAGAAGAAGAGAATATTTGTGTGGTTGGTGATGATGACCAATGTATATATCAATGGAGAGGCGCAGATATTAGAAATATATTAGATTTTGAAAAAGACTATCCTAAGACTAAAATAGTAAAACTAGAACAAAATTATCGTTCAAAGGGAAATATATTAACTGCTGCTAATATGGTAATAAAAAATAATGCACAGAGAAAAGATAAAGTACTAAGAACTGAAAGTGAGCCAGGGGAAAAAATAAAATTATATAGGGCTTTTAGTGATATAGATGAAGGAAATTTCGTAGCCAGTGAAATAAAAAGATTAATGAGAGAGGAAAATAAAACATATAAAGATTTTGCTGTTTTATATAGAATGAACTCTCAATCACGTATTTTGGAGGAAGCTTTTAGAAAGCAAGATATACCATATAAAATTGTTGGTGGGTTAAAATTCTATGATAGAAAAGAAATTAAAGATATAATGGCATATTTAAAGCTTATAAACAACCCATTAGATGACGTAAGCTTAAGAAGAATTATAAATGAACCTAAAAGAAGTATAGGTGATGCTACAGTAGCAAAGGTTCAAGAAGTTGCAAATATGGCAGAAGATTGTTTGTATAATACGTTATTAGATGTAGAGATGATACCAGGACTTACAACAAAAGCAATAAATTCTATAAATAGATTTACAGGTATCGTAAATTCATTGATGACAAGAACAGATGATATGCCAATATCAAAGATAATTTTATCAGTTATAGAAGAAACAGGATATATGGATATGCTGAAGAAATCAAAAGCTCCAGAAGATGAAACAAGAATTGAGAACTTGAAGGAATTAGTATCTGATGCTGTTGATTTTGAAAAAACTAATGAGGATAAATCATTATCTGCATTTTTAGAAAAAGTAACGCTTGTATCTGATATAGATAATTTAGAGGAGAAAGAAGAAACAACTGTTATGATGACGGTACACAGTGCTAAGGGTTTAGAATTTCCTGTAGTATTTTTAGTTGGTATGGAAAATGGGATATTCCCAGGAATGTCATCATTAAACAGTTTCCACGAGATGGAAGAGTCTAGAAGATTATGCTATGTAGCAATAACTCGTGCAAAAGAAAAACTTTATGTAAGTTCAGCTGAAAGTCGTATGGTTTTTGGTAGAACAGTAAGTTATGAAGTTTCAGATTTTGTAGCGGAAATTCCTCAAAATTTAAAGGAAATAGTTGGAGGCGCGAAGGCAAGGGGAGTTAATACATTTAAGAGTCAAGCAAGAAATGGAATGTATAACAATCCTCATTCTTTGAGAAATAATCAAAATTCTATGTTTAAAAATTCATCAACAGGTAGTTTTTCAAAAGAAAATGAAAAAAGTTTTGCAAATATAGGTGAGATTTCTCAAGGAAGAAAAATAAAACATAAAGTTTTTGGGCTAGGTACAGTTATAGCGGTTTCTGGTAATGGTGAAGAAAGATTAGCTACAATAGCGTTTGATAATCAAGGTGTTAAAAAACTTATGATATCTAAAGCGCCAATAGAGCTTTTATAGATTAGGTAATTTAGTGAAAAGTATTTTATATAGATTTTAAAAATTGCTCACATTGACTTAGGGTTAAAATAAAACATATTTAATTACATAATATACCTAATGTATTATAGATGGGATTTATTGTTTTATGCACCTAATTGCAATGATGAGCAATTTTAGCTGAAAAATATAGGATTTTAAAATAATTTTTTAACTTATACCCTTATCAAGTGAAAAATTTTCACAAATTTTACACTATCACCTTAGAAGCAATTTATAATTGAGAGTAAAAATGTACAATTATGGAGATGTTTAATCTAAAATTGAAACTATTTATTATAGAACTTAAGTTGCAAAGCAAATTTAAAAAACATGATGATGTTTCAAATTTCATTGTCAACTGTCAATTTTTTAAAACTGTTGATGCTTTCATTTGAAATTAGAGTCTTGATATATAAGTTAAATATAGAGCTTGTATCCCTATATAGGTAAATATAAAATTAAAAATATGTGTACTTAAAGGAGCGGTTAACTTGGAGAAAAAAGAAAGAATGTTAGAGCTTATTGAATTGTTAAATAAATACGCTTATAACTATTATGTTTTGGATAATCCGTCTGTATCTGATAAAGAATATGATAAATTATATGATGAGTTAGTCAAATTAGAAAAGGAATTAGGTTATATAATACCTTATTCACCAACTCAAAGAGTTGGAGATATTATACTTCCAGAATTTAAGAAATATACTCATAAAGCCAGATTATGGAGCTTAGATAAAGCTCAAACCATACAAGAGATAAAAGATTTTCATAATAGAAATTTAAAGGCTATTAAAGAATATAATTTAAATCATGATGAAAAACTTCCAGAATTAAGTTATGTAGTAACAAAAAAATTTGATGGTCTTTCAATAAATCTTACATATGATGAGAATGGAATTTTAAAAGTTGCAGCATCAAGAGGAACCGGTGAAATCGGTGAGGATATAACAAGTCAGGTTAAAACTATAAAGTCTGTTCCATTAAAAATAGATGATAATTCAATTATGGAAGTACATGGAGAGGCTATAATGACAAAGGAAGCATTTGAAAAATATAATGCTACATCAGAAATACCATTAAAAAATTTAAGAAATGGAGCGGCAGGTGCATTAAGAAATTTAAATGTAAAAGAAACTGCTAGGAGAAACTTATCAGCATTTTTTTATGATGTAGGATATAACGAAGGTGAAAATTTTCAAACATATATAGAAATGCTACAATTTCTTATAGAAAAAGGTTTTCCAGTTGATGCATATTTTAAAGTATGTAAAAGTATAGAAGAAATTGAAGATGAAATAAATTATGTAGAACAAATAAGAAGTGAGCTAAATTATGATATAGATGGTGCAGTTATAGCTATAAATGATATGAAAACAAGAGAGCTATTAGGGTATACAGTTAAATTTCCTAAATGGGCTATTGCATATAAATTTGAAGCAGAGGAAACATCAACAGTATTATTAGATGTTGAGTGGAATATTGGTAGAAGTGGAAGAGTTACACCAACTGCTATTTTACAACCAGTAGAACTTGGTGGCGTAACTGTGAAAAGAGCAACTTTGAATAATATTGATGATATAAATAGAAAAAGTGTAAGAATTGGTTGTGAAGTTTTTGTTCGTAGATCAAATGATGTTATACCAGAAATTATGGGTGTAGTAGAACAATCCTTAGAAAACTCAAGACCTATAGAAGTACCAATTGTTTGTCCGAGTTGTGGTAGCAAATTAGTACAGGATGGAGTTCATTATTTTTGTGATAACACTCTTTCATGTAAACCTCAAATGGTTAAAAGCATAGTTCATTATGCAAGTAGAGAAGCTATGAATATTGAAGGGTTTAGTGAAAAAACTGCAGAGGCTCTTTTTGAAAAGTTAAATATAAAATCTATACCATACTTATATAAAATAGAAAAAGAACAACTTTTAACTTTAGAAAAATTTGGTGAAAAAAAATCTCAAAATCTTATAAATGCAATAAAAAAAAGCAAAGTTTGTGATTTGCCATCATTTATATATGCTCTTGGTATTCCAAATGTAGGTAAGAAAACCGCTAAAGATTTAGCAAAAGAATATAAAAATATAGATAATTTGGTAAATGCAACATTTGAATCTTTAGTAGCTATACCTGAGATAGGAGATATAGTTGCAAAAAGTATAATAGACTTTTTTAATTCAAATGAAGTAAAGAAGAATGTAGAAGAATTATTAAATTTGGGAGTAAAACCTAATTATCAAGAAGTTTCTATAACTGAAAATGTTTTTGAAGGAAAGACTGTAGTAGTAACTGGATCTTTAGAATATTATTCTAGAAGTGAAATAAAGGATAAATTAGAATCTTTAGGAGCGAAAGTTTCTAGTTCTGTAAGCAAAAAAACAGATTATGTTTTAGTAGGAAAAGAACCAGGGTCAAAATTTACTAAAGCACAAGAGTTAGGGATAAAAATTTTAAGTGAAGAAGAATTTAAATCAATGATATAAAGAATTAAAATAATTATTTAAATGATTTCTGTATTTTGCAGAAATCATTTTTTATATTAAATCAGTAAATTATTATATAGATATTGTATTTGACGAAGAATTATTATTTACAGCGTTTATAATAATTAGAAATGATAATCAAATTAAAAGTATAGTTGTCATTAAAAAATATGTTAAATAAATGAGTTGAAATTTTTATAACAAAGATATTATGTTGTTTAAACAATTATAAAAATGGAAAGAATTTATTGTATGTATTCGATTTAAAACTTGGCTTATTAATATGAATGTTAGCAATAGATAATATGGAACTGTTAAAAAAGATACATAGTTATAATAAGGGAGGAAAAAATGTGAAAAAGATAATTTTATTAGCATTAACAATATTAATTTTGTTATTTTCTTTTTCAATAGAGGGTAATGATGAAAATAGTAAGTCTAATCAAAAAAATAAATATGTAATATACAATATGGAACAAAGACCTAAAAATCTTATTATGACTGATAATAAAAATGTACGAGAAAAAGATTTAATTGTATCTTTATTTGAAGGACTTGTATCTTTAAATGATAAGGGTGAAATAGTACCAGCTTTATGTAAAGAATATAATGTAAGTGAGGACGGAATACAATATACTTTTAATTTAAGAGAAAACATAAGATATAGTAATGGGGAAAAGATAACTGCAAATGATTTTGTTCAGTTTTTTGAGGAATTCTTATGTGATGAAAAAAATATATATAGAGAAGATTTAAATTGTATATTTGGAGTAAAACAATTTATAAATGATACAGAGAATTTCTCTAATGTAGCTATAAAGGCAATAGATGAAAAAACACTAGCTATAAGATTGAATAATCCTTGTGAAAATTTTATATATATGTTATCAAAACCGGTGATGTCTCTTAGAAAGTATACTGCATTAAAAAATGAAAATACCATAACAAAAGACACATTATTTACAGGACCATTTATAATACAAGATATAGCAGAGGATAATGAAATTGTAATATCAAAAAATGAAAATTATTATAAAAATAATTTAGTTACAAATGAGAAAATTATTATTTCTTTTATTAATGATAAAGAAAAAGCATTAGCTTATTTTGAGGAAAAGGAAAGTAAATTAGACATAATGATTGATCCACCTATAAATGAATTATCAAGACTTGAAGAAAAAAACTTTTTACAAGGATTTGATGGAGATTCTTCTGTGTATATAAACTTTAATTTAAATAAGGATTTAATAACTACAGATTTAAATTTTAGAAGAGCAATAAATGAAAGTATGTCAAAAGAATTTTTTATCCAACAAATATGTAAGGAATTTGGAAATGTTGCATCTTGTTATGGAGCTGATCAATGTGGTAAGTTTTCTTCTTATGGAAATAATAATCTTGCATTAAGATATTTAAAAAATAGTAAATATAAGGATGAAGTTATTACTTTTTTATATAAGAATAATCCTATAGAAAAAAGAATAGCAGAAGATTTGTCAAAAGACATTAAAGATGATTTAGATATTGATATAAAATTAAAAGCTTATAATAATGATGAGGAACTAACCAAAAATAATAAGTTTCATATGATATTAGAACTAGATAACAACAGAGATAAAGATAAATATTTTTTGAATTTGTCAAGTGAAAAATATAAAGAGTTTTATGGATTTGCAAATGAAAAATATGATAAATCGGTACAGCAATTATTAGGAGAAAAATACAATAAAGATAAAATTGAAATATATGAGCAATGTGAAGATCTTCTAAGAGAAGAATTACCTATTATACCAATATACAATTTAAATACTGTGTTATGTAAAAAAAACAATATAGAAAATATTTATATTAATAAACACGGTAATATAGTTCTTTGTAATTTAAAAAAATTAAATTTAAAAGAGTAGAAAGATCCTAAACATCAGGATCTTTCTACTCTTTTACTAAATAATATAACATAAAAAATCAACATGTTTTTATAGGCATCGAAAGTTAACTTATTAGGTTTTAATGAATTTTTTCGTGTATTATAAGTTACATATTTCGAAAAAATTGGTGCCAAACCGTTTGTTTCAGCTGATTGGAGTGAAGACATTCTAAAATACTCTTCCTGTAATAAATCTTCGGAGTTAGAAGAAAAATTTTTATATCTCTCAATATCATCTAAACTAGGACAATCAGGCCAACTTAATACTAAATCCCATCCAATAACTTGGTTTCTATAAACATTATTTACCTTAGAATTGTCACTTTCTTCTCCATCAGATTTTTTCATATCATTATGCAGCATCATTGCATAAAGATATAAAATAATTTCATCACAATAAATTTTATTTTCCTTTTCTTCAATATCTTTTAGAAATAAGCCTTTATTAGAATCGTATAGACTTTCTAAGACAGAGTATGCTTTTTCACTAGCTTGTTTAAATTTTTTAATTTTAGTTTCTTTATAAATAAACATACAATTTATATATAAAAGAGCAGTTGTATCTAAATTATCTTTTAAAGCAGTTGGTGGAATATATTTTAAATTTTCAAGCATCAAATCAGCAAAATCTAGAAGTAAATATTTAGCTTCGTCTATATGTGAATACTTATAAAAGGTAATAAAAGCAAAACAAACTTTTATTAATTCATCTTGAGGTATGTTATATACCTCTTCTTTAAAATCTAAAAACATATTTAATATGTCTAAAGAAAAATTTTTATATTGATTATTGTAATTAAATTTATCATATGTTGAAAATTTATAGTATGCTGACATAAAAAGTGCTTGAGTTGAAAATTTAAATTTAGTATTTTTATCATAAAGATTATATTGCCCAGCAATAGCTTCAGTTGTATCAACTTTATCTACAAAAACTCCTTCATTATTTCTGCAATACAAAGCGTAGAATTCTAATTGTTCAGATGCTAAATCTAGATATTGATTTTTCAAAGCATACTTATTTTCATCTATATCCAAAAATTCATTATAATAATCTGCAAGTTCTAATATAGATAAAGTCATAAGAGCATTAGCAGCAATATTTATCTCTTTTTTAAATTTTTTTTCATTCCATTTAAGCTGAGAATCTGTAGTTAAAAGTTTTCCATTAGCCTTTCTATAAAGGCTAAGTAGTGGAGAATTTGCATCGTTTATGATATCATCAGTTGTGGGTAAGATTTTATTTTTAGACCTTAAATTAGGTGAAATAACCCCACAGCCTGAACTAAATACTATGTTAAAAATAGAGTGTTTTGATAAATGGAAAAGTTGACTTTTTATGTTTTCATTATCTAGTATATTAATTCTTAGAAAAGGACCTATATATCTCAACGTAACACCACCATAATATTGATTATATTTAATAATATGATTGTAAATTAGAAAATGTGCTTAAATCTGAAATAAATGTTATTTAATTAATAATTTTATTGGAAATTAAATTTTAATACATAATAATAAATCTATTTTAATATATAATATGTTTTTATAAAGAGGATTATGAACCAATTATAACTATAGGGAAACAAGCTCCAATTTAAATTTATTCAATAACTTTAAAATATTTTCACACGAGATACAGTGTTGAATTTTAAGTGATTCAGAGCATGTCTCACTATTCTAGATATCCAAATTTTGGAATGGATAATTTTAAAAGTCAACTTGGAACCCTATAGAAGTGTAATGGGATTAGTGGAAAAAAAGGAGATGTACTTATGAAGGTTGGAAAGCTTAATTGGGATGATTTAAAAGAAATTATAGATAATAATAAAAGTGTTAAAAGAAAAGACGTTAGAATAAGTAATGGTATAGGAGAAGATTGTGCCGTTATAAATTATGGTGATTATGAATGTGTGGTTTCAACAGATCCGGTAACAGGTGCAGATGAAAATATAGGTAGGATAGCAGTTAATATAAATTGCAATGATATAGCATCTTGTGGAGTAGAACCAGTAGGTATACTTGTAACAATATTGGTACCACCTACGGCTACATTAGAAGATATAAAAAAAATTATGATGGAAATAGATGAAGAGACTAAGAAATTAAATGTAGAAATTTTAGGTGGACATACAGAAGTAACAGAAGCTGTAAATAAAATAGTGGTTTCTTGCACCGCTTTAGGAAAAGGAAAAGCTTTATCTGCCATATCAACAAGGGGTGCTAAAACAGGTGATGATATTGTAGTTACAAAAAGATTGTGTATAGAGGGAACTAGTATACTAGTTAATGATTATGAACAGCGTTGTAGAAAAGTACTTACAGATGAAGAAATTAAGCTTGCAAGAGAGTATGTAAATGATATAAGTGTTGTAAAAGAAGGAATAATAGCAGGTAATTATAAAGTTAATGCAATGCATGACATTACAGAAGGTGGACTATTAGGTGCACTTTGGGAAATGGCAGAAGGCAGCAATTTAGGGTTCGAAATATATAAAGAAAAAATACCTGTAAGTGAAATAACAATGAAATTATGTAATGAGTTTAAAATAGATCCCTTAAGATTTATATCCTCTGGAAGTATGGTTATAATTACAAAAAACGGAGATGAACTTGTTAGAAAACTAAAAGATGAAAATATAGAGGGTGCAGTAATAGGAAAAATAACAGAGGCTAAAGGAGTGCTAATAGAGAATAATTGTAAGATAGAAGTTAGACCTCCAAAAAGAGATGAACTTTTTAATATTAATTAAAATATAGTTAAAAAAGATAAAAGTTTATATTAATGATAAATATATAAATAAAAAGTTAACAATATAAAAGGAGAATGACATGAAAAAGATAATAGTGGCAAGCAATAATAATCATAAAATAGAAGAAATAAAGGAAATGTTGAAAGATTTTTCGTATGAAATACTAGGTCTAAAAGAAGCGGGAATAGAAATAGACATTGAAGAGAATGGAAAAACTTTTATGGAAAATTCATACATAAAAGCTAAAGCTATATATGATTTATGCAAAGGAAAATATATGGTTTTAGCAGATGATTCTGGATTAGCAGTAGATGCTTTAAAGGGTGCTCCAGGAATATACTCAGCTAGATATAGTGGAGAACATGGGAATAGTATAGAAAATAATAAAAAACTTATAAGAGAATTACAAGGTGTTCCTTTTAAAAAAAGGGAGGCTGCATTTCTTTGTGCTATGGTATTAATCGTTAATGACAATACTGTAGTAAAAGTAGAAGGTAAAGTTAATGGTAAGATAACTGAAGAATATAGAGAAATAGAAGGTGCATTTGGATACGATCCATTGTTTTATGTTGAAGAATTAGAAAAAACATTTGGCGAAGTGTCTAGTGAGGTTAAAAATGCAATGAGTCATAGAGGAAGAGCGTTAGAACAATTAAAGAAAGAATTAAATAAAATATAAAAAATATTGCTTTGAAGAAATATAAGTTGAAATTTGGTACTTTAAATAAATATATCTCACTAATAAATTTTTATTGGTGAGATATATTTTTAAAATAAGTTTTTATTAGAGAAAGGGTAATATAGAAAATGTTAGTTGGGATTCTTAGTGATACTCATAGAAATAAAGCAAATATGGATAAAGCAACAGAAAAAATTAAAAAGTGTGATCTTGTTTTCCATTTAGGAGATAATTATGAGGATATTGATTATATAAAAAGAATTTATAAAGGGAAAATAATAGGGGTTTGTGGTAACTGTGATACAACGAAAAAATTATCTAAAGAAGCTGTATATAAACTAAAAGGACATACAATATTTTTAACTCATGGTGATTGTTATAGAGTTAAATTAAATACTTTTAATCTAAAATATAGGGCAATGGAGATCGGTGCTAATATTGTTTTATATGGACATAGCCACATGTCATTTATAGAAAAAGATGGAGGTATATTATTCATAAATCCAGGGAGTGTAGGTGAACCTATAGATAGAAATCCATCTATAGCTATAATGGAAATTAATGAGAATAATATAGAGTGCAAAATTATAAGGATTTAAGTATAAACATATGATAAAAGGGGAATTATATTAATATTTAAAAAAATATTAAATCTAATATTTATAGTATTCTTTAAATTAACTAAATAATGAATATAGGATAAAAATGATTATTTTTATAAAAATATATTAATATTAATAAAAGGTAAAAAAAATATATTACAATACTATAAAAAAATAATGAAATGCATATTTTTTTATAGTATTGTAAGGTAGTGTTTTCAATAGTTGGTAATATTTCTGCAAAAAAAATAAACTTTTTCAACAAAAAGTGTTGACTTATTTTGCAAGATAATGTAGAATAACTATTGTCGTTAGGAGATAAAACAAGTTCTTAACGATGAGCAAGTAAGTATATCGGGGTGTGGCGCAGATGGGAGCGCGCGTGGTTTGGGACCATGAGGTCGCAGGTTCAATCCCTGTCACCCCGACCACTTTT
>NZ_LFRG01000027.1:0-49321 GCF_001573875.1 Clostridium sp. ATCC 25772 | reverse complement strand
AGGGAAACAAGCTCGAATTTAAATTTATTCAATAACTTTAAAATATTTTCATACAAAATGTAGTGTTGAATTCTAAGCAATTCAGAGCATGTCTCACTATTTTGGGTATCCAAGTTTTGGAATGGATAATTTTAAAAGTCAACTTGGAATCCTATAGCAAAGAGATTTTAAATTTATAATTGTAAATAAAGCAAGCTATATGCTATAATAGTGAACGTGTTTATATTGAGAACACTAATTGTAAAAAATATACTGATTTTAGGTGATTAGTTATAATTACAAAAGAATAAATTTGAATTATTTGGAGGGTACATATTAATGATACAAGCAACTAATATTAGTTTAAGATATGGTGGAAGAAAACTTTTTGAAGATGTTAATATAAAGTTTACTGAAGGAAATTGTTATGGAATAATAGGAGCAAATGGAGCAGGAAAGTCTACTTTCTTAAAAATATTATCAGGGGAAATAGAAGCAAATACTGGAGAGGTATCTATAACTTCTGGTGAAAGAATGGCTGTTTTAAAGCAAGATCACTTTGAATATGATGAAGTAGAAGTATTAAAAACAGTTATGATGGGTCATGAAAGATTGATTCAAATAATGGATGAAAAAGATGCATTATATGCAAAACCAGACTTTACAGATGAAGATGGAATAAAAGCATCAGAACTTGAATGTGAGTTTGCAGAATTAAATGGATGGGAAGCTGAAAGTGAAGCAGCTACATTATTAAATGGTTTAGGAATTACTGAAGAATTACATGCAAAATTAATGAAAGATTTAAGTGGTCCAGAAAAAGTTAAAGTATTACTTGCTCAAGCTTTATTTGGAAAACCAGATATTTTAATAATGGACGAACCGACTAACCACTTAGATATAAAATCTATAACTTGGCTTGAAAACTTTTTATTAGATTTTGAAGGAACTGTGATAGTTGTATCCCATGATAGACATTTCCTAAATAAAGTATGTACACATATGGCAGATGTAGACTTCGGAAAAATTCAACTTTATGTTGGAAACTATGATTTTTGGTATGAATCAAGTCAGTTAGCACTTCAAATGTCAAAAGATCAAAATAAGAAAAAAGAAGAAAAAATTAAAGAACTTCAAGCTTTTATAGCTAGATTTAGTTCAAATGCATCTAAAGCAAAGCAAGCTACTAGTAGAAAGAAACAATTAGATAAAATTACATTAGATGATATACAGCCATCTACAAGAAGGTATCCTTTTGTTGGATTTAAACCAGAAAGAGAAGCTGGAAACGATATTTTAGAGGTTAAGAACTTAAGTAAAACTATAGATGGAATAAAGGTTTTAGATAATATTAGTTTTAGAGTAAATAAGAATGATAAAATAATATTTTTAGGTGAAGGTATTGCAAAAACTACTTTATTTAAAATTTTAGTAGGAGAACTAGAAGCAGATAATGGTGAGTTTAAATGGGGAGTTACAACTTCTCAAAGTTATTTTCCAATCGATAACTCAAAGTATTTTGAGGACTGTGACTTAACTTTAGTTGATTGGTTAAGACAATATTCTGAAGAAAAATCTGAAAGTTTTATAAGAGGATTTTTAGGAAGAATGTTATTTTCTGGAGAAGAAGCATTAAAAAAATCTTCTGTATTATCAGGAGGAGAAAAAGTTCGTTGTATGTTATCTAAGATGATGTTAAGTTCCGCTAATATATTAATTTTAGATGAACCAACTAACCACTTAGATCTTGAATCGATAACATCTGTAAATAATGGACTTATAAACTTTACAGGAACATTATTCTTTACATCACATGATCATCAATTTATTCAAACAATAGCTAATAGAGTTATAGAAATAACTCCAAATGGAATGATGGATAGAGCGATGACATATGATGAGTATTTAGAAAATGATGAAATTCAAAGTAAAATTCAAGAAATGTATAAGAAGTAATTTATAAAAAATGGCCTAAGATAATTTTATTATCTTAGGCCATTTTTATAGTTATAAGTATGGAAAACATATGAAAAAATGGAACTTAACTTCTAGAGGGGGAATAGAATATTATAAATAGCACTTTTGAGGTGATTTTTATATGGGTATGAACATAAAAGTAGAAGAAAGTATTATAAATAATTCTAACAATTATTGTAGCGATATAACAATAGAACATAAACAGATAGGAAGTAGTGGAGTGAATTCTGGTGAAAAAAAGTTAAATAAAGCAAAAGTTCCTGTTTTACTTGCTACTGTATTCATGAAAACTACTATATTAGAAGAGGTAACAATTCCAGAAGGTTATATAAGTATAGAAGAATGTAAAAGAGATGTTTTTATAAAAAATTGCAAAATTTTATATGACAACTTAATTGTTGAAGGATATATATTAAAAGATATTTGTTATGCTACACCTAAATATGGTGATAGTAATTTGGAAAAATATAATTTTTGTGAAAACTATTTAAGAAATGTGAAAATAAAAATTCCATTTAACATTTCTACTATTATAAGTGAACTCAATTCTAATAGTTTTACAGAAAATAAAAATGGTAAAGTTTTAAATAAGGATAATAAAAAAAGATATTTTGAAGAAAATTTCAATACATCGTCAATATGTGAAAATTATTTTAAAAATTCTTTGACTTTTAATGATTTGCCTTATGGTGATTTAACTGGTTGGACAATAGAGGGAGTAGATAATTATAAAAGGGAAAATAAAGATACCAAACTATATAAAGTATTTAGTGAAAAAATTTCATTAAATTTAGATTTTGATATATATGTAAAAAAGTATGTAGAAGTGACTATTATTTAATAATATATATAAAATAATAATTAATTTATTTAAAAAATGTTTAGTTATAATAAATTGTTTGCAAAAAATGTAGAGGAGTGTAACAAAAACAAATAAATACAATATATTATAGTATAAAGCTTGTAATACAGCTTTATTTATATATTGTGATTACACTATATTTTGAGGTGAAAAAAATAATGAGCAATAATTGTATACCAAACTTATTACCAAGTGGATGTCCAACACATGATTGTAGTGATATAGAACTAGAATCTACTATATTAACACCTACAGGAACTTCTCATAGAAGACATGGCGAAAAGAAAATAAAAAAAATAGGTGAAGCAAAAATTAGTGGTGTAATAATTGATCACGTTCAAATTCCGGAGGGATTTGTTGAAATAAAAGGAATAAAAAGAACTCCTATAATAAACCAATGTAAAATAATAGATCATATGCTAATTGTTGAAGGATATATTATAAAAGATATAAAATATGCTACTCCTATAGATCCAACAATAGATACAAGTAGATGTAGAACTTATAGAAATAATTTAAATGATATAATTATAAAAGTACCATTTAGTTTTGCTAGTCCATTAGATAGACGTATAAGATTGCCAAGACCGGAAGCAAGAGAAAAAAGAAGGTTTGAATATTATAACAATACAATAGAACCATGTGATAAGGGATTTATGGGTCAATCATTATGTGATGGAGAAGAATTTGAAAGTGTAACATTATTTAGACCGCCTTTTGCAGAATTAATATCATGGTCAATACGAGAAGGAGACATTTTAAGAAAATGTGATGAAAATTGCTGTGAAGGAGAATTATATTCTATATTTACAGAAAAAATAGTATTAACTCTTGAATTTGATATATTTAAAACTGAAATAGAAAGATGGCATTATAGTGGAGAACCTGATGGTAAAGAATGCTATGGTGTAGATGATGAAGCAGTAGAAGATGATCAGTTAGTAGAAGATGATCAAGAGTAGGATAGAAGAATATATATAAAATTGAATATTGAAAATTTAAAAATAATGCAGAGTTGTAACAACTCTGCATCTTTTTTATAAAATAATATTATAGCAATGTTATGGTGGGGTATATATGGAATTAGAAATATTACTAATAAAAATAGCTGTGGAATTGATAATAAAAAAAATTAAAATTGATTCTAAAACCTTAAATTATATATTACTATATTTATATTTAGAAGAAATTGATCAAACATCTAAAAATAAAAAAAAAACAATAAATAAAATTAAGGATAGTAGTACTTATAAGATAGATTCAAAAGAACATAGTAAGAATACCGAAGTTGATAATACAAATATTAAAAAATATTATAAAGAAAGTAGGATATTAAATGAAGATGATTATTATAAAAAAAATCATTGTAAAGAATTAAAAGAAAATGAAAGAAAAAAAAGTTATAAACGAATTTTAAGTGAAGGCTTTAATAAAAACAACAAAGAATATAGTGGTAATTATAAAAAAAACTATAGAAATTCATATGAAGTTAAGCCTGATTATAATAGTGTTGATTTAAGTAAAATACAAGTTTGTGATAGTGCATCAATAGAAGGATATAAGAAAGACGATGTTGTTTTGAAAAAATCACAAGATGATAAAAGCATAAAAAAAGTAGAAGTTCAATTAGCTAATACAATTATTAATGATTTAGTAGTAGCAAATGTGGAATTTAATTTTCCAGTACTTAAAATATTGAGTGTTAGCAGTGAACTTTTTATTTTAAATTCAAACTGTGCAAAAAGTAATAAAAATAATAAAGGGATACTAATATATGAAGGGATTTTATCTATAACGATAAAGTATTTAAAACCTAAGGATATTATAAAAAATGGTTTTTCATGTGAAAGTGGATATTATGTGATTTATATGCCTTTAGAAGGGGCTAAGGAGGTAGATTTAGAGTTTAATCCTTTTACAAATAATAAAACTGTAATAAAAGACATAAAAATGATTATATCAAAATATACGGAAAATATACTGACAGAATTTGTACATTGTTCACAGGAAAGTGGTATATTTAAAATTAAATATAAATTTGTAAATTCTTTTAATTATAATGTTGAAATATTAGAAGAAAAAAAAGTATTAATGTAGGATTACAAGTCTTAAATTTAAGTCACTTAAATATTTATTAAATTGTTATTAAAATAAATAAATGTTAAGAAAGAAGCGCATTAATATATTGCGCTTCTTATTAAAGTTAAAAATTTAAGCTTTATATGGGTTAATATGAACCATACAATGTTTTATATTAGAGTTTTCTTCTATTAAATTATGAACCTTTGTTGCTATTGAATGACCTTCATCTACTGTAAGGTTAGAATTTACAGAAACTGAAACATCTACATAAATTTTATTAGCATGAAGCCTTGTTCTTAGCTTATCTATACTTTCAACTCCATCTATGGATTTTATTTTATTTTCTATTTCTAACACTGTATTTTTATCTGCAGATTGGTCTATAAGTTGAGATATACTTTCTTTTGCTATATTATAAGAAACTTTGATTATTAAAATAGAGATTACTAAAGCTACTAATGAATCTAATACAGGGAAACCCATTCTAGCGCCTAAAATTCCTAGAAGCGCTCCAATTGATGATAATGAATCAGATCTATGATGCCATGCATCTGCTTTTAAAGATGGACTGTCTATTTTTTTAGCATATTTCATTGTGTAAAAATACATCCATTCTTTAGTGATTATAGAAATTATAGCTCCTAATATCGCAATGGAAGTTGGAACACTAAGATTTCCTGAAATTATGTTCTTAATACCAGTAAAACCGATACCAATAGCTACTATAAAAAGTAATATAGATAAAAATAGTGAAGATAAACTTTCTATTTTTTCATGTCCATAAGGATGAGATTCATCAGCAGGTTTGCTAGAAAGTTTTAAACCTATAATAACACCTAAAGTGCTTATTATATCTGAAAAAGAGTGAATTCCGTCTGCTATCATTGCATTACTTTTAGATATAATGCCAATAAAAATTTTTACAAAAGATAATAGTCCGTTAACTATTATAGTGTTTTTACTAACCTTTACTCCGATTTCTAAATTGTTATTCATAATTCCTCCATTATCAATTGATATAACATAAATAGTTTATTTATATATAAGTATACTAACTATAATATACTAAAATTCTTGTTTTGTGAATAAAAACTAAATAAAAATATATGTGGATTTTGTTATCAATTGAGAATGAAAACAGCGGTTATTTAGTAATGAATATATATAATGCATAAGGGAAAAGATAATTTTGAAATTATATAAATAAAATAAATGATAAAAACTATTGACAAAATTAAGTATATGTATATAATGTAATATATAATTTAATGAAAAAATCAATGAAAAGGATAGTACTTTCTTTAAAGAAATTAAGCGAGTAAGGAACTGGTGTGAGCCTTATATTTCAAAGAAGCTTAAGTGGGGACATAAAAGCATAGCAATTGCTATAGGAAGAGAGCCTTGGAGATGCAATTTTAGAAAGTTAGTTTAATATAAGCTAACAAAGGATTGCCGCTAAATAGCGTTAAATTTTGAGAGGATCTTATAATTAAGATCAAATAGAGTGGTACCACGGATATTTACCCGTCTCTTTACTTTTGTAAAGAGGCGGTTTTTTTATTATAAAAAATTAGGAGGAATTTTAAATGGATTATAAAAATCATATAGCAAGTATATTATCTTCAAATGTAGATATATCAATAGATGAGTTAGAAAAATTAGTAGAAATACCACCAAAGTCAGATATGGGTGATTATGCATTTCCTTGTTTTTCATTAGCAAAATCAATGAGAAAAGCACCACAAATGATTGCACAAGAATTAAAAGAAAAAATAAAGGATAATAACTTTGAAAAGGTTGAAGCTTTTGGACCATATTTAAATTTTTTTGTTAATAAAGAGATTCTTATAAAAAATACTATAGAAAAAATTTTAAAAGAAAAAGATTTATATGGTAGTAATAATGATGGGGACGGAAAGAATGTAATAGTTGAGTATTGTTCAGCTAATATTGCAAAACCTTTCCACGTAGGACATTTATTTACTACAATGCTTGGAAATTCTTTATATAAATTATTTAATTTTCATGGATATAATGCCATAGGAATAAATCATTTAGGTGATTGGGGAACACAGTTTGGTAAACTTATATACGCTTATAATAATTGGGGAGATGAAGAAGCTTTAGAAAAAGAACCAATAAAAGAGATGTTAAGGGTTTATGTTAAGTTTCATGATGAAGCAGAAAAAGATCCATCTCTTAATGATGAAGGCAGAAGACATTTTAAACTACTTGAAGATGGAAATGAAGAAGAAGTTAAACTTTGGACTAGATTTAGAGATTTAAGTTTAAAAGAGTTTGACAAGTTATTTAAAATGTTAAATGTATCTTTTGATTCTTTTGCAGGCGAAAGTTTTTACAGTGATAAAATGGATGCAGTTATAGAAGAGATAGATGAAAAGGGTCTTTTAACAGATAGTCAAGGAGCAAAGGTGGTTATGCTTGATGAATATAATATGCCTCCTTGTATAATAAAAAAGGCAGATGGAGCTACTATATATGCAACTCGTGATTTAGCAGCAGCATTTTATAGAAAGAAAACTTATGACTTTTATAAAAATATATATGTAGTTGCAAAGGATCAAGCACTTCATTTTAATCAAGTATTTAAAACAATAGAACTTATGGGTCATCAGTGGGCTAATGATTGTACACACGTAGGATTTGGGCTTGTAAGATTTGCTGATAAAAAGCTTTCAACAAGAAAAGGTGATGTTGTATTTTTAGAAGATTTATTAAATGAAGCAGTAGCTAAAACTTTAGAGATAATAAATGAAAAGAATCCTGAATTAGAAAATAAGGAAGAAGTGGCTAAAAAAGTTGGTATAGGTGCAATAGTATTTACTTATCTTAAAAATAATAGAGAAAGAGATATAATATTTAACTGGGATGAAATGCTAAGCTTTGAAGGTGAAACAGGTCCTTATGTACAATATACTTATGCAAGAGGAAGAAGTATATTAAGAAAAGTTGGAGAAGGTTTAGATGAAAATATAGATTATAGCAAATTAAATTCTAAGGAAGAATTTGAACTTGTAAAAGAACTTGGAAACTTAGAAAATGTAATTAATTTTGCGTTAGATAAGCTTCAACCATGTATGGTAACAAGATATTGTATAGATGTTGCTAAAGCATTTAATAAATTTTATAATGCTCACAACATAGCAAACTCAGAAAGTGAAGAAATTAAAAATGCAAGAATTAATCTTGTAAAGGCAACACTTCAAGTATTGAAAAATGGATTGTCTTTAATAGGTTTAGAAGTTGTAGAAAAAATGTAAAAAATAAAAACAGGAGCTATTGGAAAATTAACTAATAAAAGTTAATTGGTCAATGGCTCTTTTTATGTAGAATTACATTTATTTCAATAATAATTTATATGTGTAAAATATTATTGAATTTTAAATTTATTAGATTAAGAAAATTTAAGATTAACATCATACTAATAGTTCCAAAAATGTACTTTGCAATAAATAGTTAGACGGCGAACTTATTTTGATAGTCAAACCATTTGAATATCAAAATAAGTTATGTTATAATGTGATATCTTGATAAGATATCGTTTATTTAAAATTTATTGAATATTAATATTTTAAAATAGCAAACTATCTTAAAGACAATTAATAAACAATAATTTAGAAAATGATTTAGTAGAGAGTATAAAGTGAAAAAAAATATATTATATATAATGAAGGGATTGGAAGGAGGAAGTTACTAAAATGGATATTTTAGTAGCGAAAGTAAATGGATATAAAACTTATAACAGATTCTGCTTGTGATTTACCATTAAATTATATTAAAGATAACAACATAGAATTTCTTTCTTTAGGTGTGAATATAAATGGGGATTATATTTTAGATGATTTAGGTGATACGTTAAAGTATGATTACTTTTACAAGGAATTAAGAGATGGCAAAACGGCATCTACATCTCAAGTAAATATCTATGCTTTTGAAGAGGTTTTTGAAAAATATGTTAAAGAAGGTAAGAGTATAATATATATAGGATTATCTTCAGGTTTAAGTGGTACGATTAATAGTGCTAATATCGCAAAACAAAATATTTTAGAGAAATATGAAAATGCAGATATAAATATAATAGATTCTATAAGTGCATCTTTAGGAGAAGGGGCATTAGTGTATTATGCTTGTGAGATGCTAAGAGAAGGTAAGGACAAATGTGATGTTGTAAATTGGTTAGAAGAAAATAAAAGTAAGATATTACATGCTTTTACTGTAGATGATTTATCCCATTTAAAAAGAGGCGGAAGAATTTCATCTGCAGCAGCAACAGTTGGATCTTTATTGAATATAAAACCTATACTTACTATAAATAATGAAGGTAAAGTTGTTCAAGCTGGGAAAATAAAAGGAAGAAAAAAAGCAATTAAATATTTAGGAGCTCAAGTTAAAGAAAAAGCACTTAATATAGAAAATCAAGTTATATTTATAGCCCATGCAGATTGTGAAAAAGAGGCGCATGAACTTAAAGAAATAATTTTAAAAGAAAATAATGTAGAAAAGGTTATTTTAAATTCTATGGGAGCTGTAATTGGAGCACATGGTGGCCCGGGAACGCTTGCTGCTATTTTTATTGGAGAATGTAGAGATAGTTAAATAATTGGTAGAAAGTTTACTTTATTAAGATATGAAGTAAACTTTTTTATTTTGAAACTATATTAAAAATATGTTAAATTGTATGAAATATGTAAAATAATTTTAATTATATAATACTATTATAATATAGGGAGGGTATGAATATTATGATAAGTATTTTATGTTTTTTAGCTATGATAATTTTCATGTTTTATATAATTTGTATTACCTGTAAGTTTATTATAAAAGGTGTTGGAATAGGGCTAGGCATTTTAATCAGTATAATAGCATCCATAATTATATTAGTTATAATTCTTCCAGTGATAGCCTCATTAGGCATTATAGGGGTAACTATAGGTGGTATTTTAACCAGTATAATTGCAGTATTATCATTTATAGTATGTAGTCCTTTTTTTGTTGGTTTATGTGTATTAATTATTTTAATATATATATGTAAAAGATAGAAATTAGAATAAATAATTATTTTAAAAATATATATTAATGGAGATGAATTTTTACTGACAACTAATTTCTATGGATTTATTCTATAGAGATTTTTATATAAAATAAGGTGACAATAGATTTTAAATTTGTTGTCACCTTATAAATTTTATAGAAAATTAGTCTTTACTAGTTTATTTTAAAAAACATTAATTTTAAAAGTCAATTTGCAACCTATATATAATAATACTTTGTTGACTGAAAAAAATCTTTTGAATATAATTGTATTATTTAAGTAGTGTGAGGTGGGATGATTTACTATGATTAACATAATTATATTTTTACTATTAGTTTTAGTGCTAACAATAGTATATTTAGTTAACTACTCTTATAAAAAAGTTATATTAGGAAAGAAGAAAGATAAAGAAGAAGCTTTTAATGTTTTAAAAAATAGAGGAAGCTATGATGTAAATTTATACGATAGTATAGAATATGAAAATTTAGAAGTTGTAAGTAAGGATGGATATAAACTTAAAGGATATTATATAAATAAATTTCCTAATAATAAAAAGGTTATTATATTATGCCATGGATATACAGCAAATCATTATTTAACTCTTCAATATATTGATATATTTTTAAAAGATGGATTTAACATATTACAAATAGATGTAAGGGCTCATGGTGCTAGTGATGGGGAATATCCAACTTACGGTATATTGGAAAGAGAAGATTTAGATATATGGGTTGAAAAAATTAAAGAAAAGTTAGGTGAAGATGCTATTATAGGATTGTGTGGTCAATCTATGGGAGCTGCAACTGTTCTTATGTATGGTGGAAGAAATGAAGAAAAAATAAATTTTATAATAGCTGATTGTGGATACTCAAATGGAAAGGAAATTTTAAAATATCAATTTAAAAAAGCTAAGGTTCCTCTAACGCCAATATATCCATTTCTAAATATGGTATTTAAAATCAAATGTAAGTTTTCAATGAATGATGTATCACCAATAGATGATATAAAAGAAAGTGAAATTCCAACTTTGTTTATACATGGAACAGCAGATACTACAGTTCCATGTTTTATGAGTGAGGAAATGTATAAAGTTAAAAAAGGGAAAAAAGATAGATTACTTATAATTGAGGATGCAGGTCATGTTGTTGCATATGATAAAGATAAGAAAAAATATGAAGATATAGTTCACAAATTTATAAATAGTGTTTTAAATTAAATTTAAATCTAAACTAGCTACCTAAAATTATAATTTTAGGTAGCTAGTTTTACTTTTATAACAATTAAAAATTTTGGTAAGATTTATGAATAAAAAACAATCATAGGTAGAATATTAGTTTTAAATATAAAAAATTCATGGAGGAGGGATTAATTTGAAAAGAGTAAATATCACTCTAATTTCAATCTTAATATGTTTAATAGGGTATTCAAATTGTTATGGAAATCCAACTGATGTAAAAAATGTGTTTGATTTAAAGTATGATAACAAAAAACTATATGAAGAAAAGTATTTAAATAATGAAATTGTAGTTTATGGAAAAATATACAAAATAACTGAAAAGGATGATGAGATAGTAATATTTATAAAGGAGCACAATTCTCCATTAGAAAATACACCTACAATTGATTTAGATAAAAGAGCAAAATGTATAATGAAAAGTTCTGATATAGAAAAAATATGTGATTTAAAAGTATGGACAGAAGTATCAATAAAGGGCATTTTGACCGATTGTGGAGTTAGAACATTAAAATTAGATAACTGTACAATATATGAAAATATAGGTAGTAATTAAGGAGCTGTAAATATGAATAAAAAGTTTGCTATTTTTGCGATTATAATAACTGTATTTTGGTGTAAAAATGTAATTGCAATAGAACCTATGACGTTAAAAGATGTAGTGATGATGCAATATAATGAAGTTAAATATAATAGAACTAAAGATACTGAAATAGTAGTAAAAACTACTATTGATAAAATTGAAAAAAAAGATGAAAAAATAGTAATAAAATCTATTGAAGATTACAATATTATTAGAGGAAATTTTGAATTTGAACGTTATGATATTGAGCAAATAGAAAGTTTAAAAAAAGGTGATAATATATTAATAAAGGGGACTTTAAAAAAGATTAACGATGGTTTTTTAGGATTAGTAATATATATGGAAGATTGCAAATTAGAAAGCTTTTAAATATATAGAATCAAACTAAAATATTACTTCATAATTTTATGTAAAAAATTAATAGACATAAGAAACCTACAATATTTTCAATGTAGGTTTTTATTATTTGATAAATTATATTTAATATGAAAAAATGTTAATAGAAAAATAAGTAATAAAATGTAACTTTATAGAATATACTGATAGATATTGTACAAGCTATAGCCTTTTTCTATTGGAATAGAATTGATAAATACTTTAAAATACAGTTGAAGAACAGTGAAAAGGAGGGGCCTTATGGACAAGTTAATTATTAAGAAAGATGAAATGACGCCTAAGGAAAGGATGGCTGCTTACTCTAAAGGTTTAGAAATAGATAGGATACCATGTATGCCACAAATGGGAGTTACAATGGCACCACTTATGGGTATAACAACAAATCAGTATTATAATTCTGCAGAATACATGGCAGAACTTGAAATATTTTTATTTAATAAATTAGGTCATGATTCAGTAGGGGTAGGAACTACTTTAAGAGGAGTAGCAGAAGCTATGGGAAGCAAAATTGCTTATCCTAATAATGGGGTATCTTATTTAGAAGAACCAGTATTAAAAGATATAAGATTAGTAGATAATCTTTCACCAGCAGATCCATATAAAGATGGAAAATTACCATTAGCTTTAAAAGCGCTAGAAATTATAGTGAAAAAAATAGGTGATAAAGTAGATGTGGGAAGTGATATAGCAGGACCACTAAGTGCAGCAGCAGCTGTAGTTGGAACAGAGAACTTATTAAAAGGCATGATAAAATATCCTGAGAAAGTTCATACATTGTTAGAAATAGTAACAGAAACAAACTTAAGGATAGTAAAAGCTTTTGCAAATTTAGGTGTAGATTTAGGAATGTCAGATCCAGTGTCATCTACAAGCTTAATAAGTGTAAAACAATTTAGAGAATTCTCTATGCCTTATGAAAAAATGTGTGTAGATAAAATGAGAGAGCTTTCTGGAAAAGGAACGAGCATACATATATGTGGTAAAAGCAAAGAGATATGGGAATCTATTTTAGAAACTGGTGTATCTTCTTTTAGTATTGATAATGCTGAAGATATAGAAGAAGCTAAAAAAATATTAGGACCTAAAGTGTGTATTTCAGGTAATGTTAAGCCTGTAGATACTATGAGAAATGGAACAATTGAAGAAATAATGAATGAAGCTAAATTATGTATAAAAAAGGGCTATGGAAGTCCTAAGGGATATGTTTTAAGTACAGGATGTCAAATTCCTATGGGAACACCAATTGAAAATATAGAAGCATTCATGAATGCAGCTAGAATATATGGAAGATATCCAATTAATGTAGATGAACTTTAATATAAAAGGGTAATAAAAAGGTAATAAAAAGTAATCATATAGTTTTGGAAAAGAGGTAGTTATTGTGAATAAAGAAGAATTATTTAAAAATATTAGTGATGCCATAGTAGATATGGAGGAAGATATAACTAGAGAGTTATGTGAAAAATCTTTAGAAGTGGGTATTCCTGCTTATGAAACTATAAATAATGGATTAATTAAAGGTATGGATAGAGTGGGAAAATTGTATGAGGAAGAAGAATATTTTCTTCCAGAAGTACTAATTTCTTCAGATGCGATGAATGAAGGATTGGGTATTTTAAAGCCTCATTTAGATAGAGGAATATTAGATAAACCATTGAAAGTTGTTATAGGCGTTATAGAAGGAGATACTCACGATATAGGAAAAAATTTAGTGAAGGTAATGATGGAAGCGGCAGGATTTACTGTATATGATTTAGGTAGGGATGTTCCAGTTACTAGATTTGTTGAAGAGGCAGAAGAAAAAGAAGCAGATATTATTTGTATGTCAACACTTATGACAACAACTATGCCAGGAATGAAGACTGTTATAGATAATTTAAAAAATAGAAATATTAGAGAAAGATTCAAAGTTATGATAGGTGGCGGTCCAGTATCTCAAAAATTTGCTACTGAAATAGGTGCGGATTTTTACACAGTTGATGCAAATGAGGCAGTTAGAAAAGTAAAAGAAGTCTTTGTAATCTAGAAATATAGATAATTTAATAATTATTATATGGGAAAATGCTCTTAATTTTTTATAGAGCATTTTTATATATTAAAAGGAGTTGTAGGAAAGTATGGAGGAAATTATTATTAAGAAAGATGAAATGACTTCTAAAGAAAGAATGTCAGCTTTTTCAAAGGGATTAGAAATTGATAGAATACCATGTATGCCGCATATGGGAGAGTCTATGGCACCACTTATAGGAATAACAATTGATGAGTATTATCACTCAGCAGATAAAATGGCAGATTTAGAAGAATTTCTGTTTAATAAATTAGGTCATGATTCAGTTGGGATAAATACAACATTAAGAGGTGTCGGAGAAGCTTTAGGAAGTAAATTAGTTTTTCCAAAGAATAATATATCTTATGTTGGAGAACCAATATTAAAGGATATAAAAGATGTACACAATTTAGATGTTATTAACCCATTTAAAGATGGAAAGATTCCTATTTGTTTAGAGGCATTATCTAAAGTAGTTGATAGACTTTCTAAAGGTGTAAATGTGGGATTCAATCTAGCTGGACCACTAAGCGCAGCTTCAGCTGTTATAGGAACAGACAAACTTTTAAGAGCTATGATAAAAAATCCTGATAAACTTCATACTCTTTTGGATATTGTTACACAGTGTAATATGAAAATTATAGAAGCTGCATCAAATTTGGGTGTAGGTTTTTCAATGTCAGATCCAGTATCATCTACAAGTCTTTTAAGTATAAAGCAATATAAAGAGTTTTCTATGCCTTATGAGAAAAAATGTGTTGACAAGGTTAAAGAAACAACTGGTGGAGGAATGGGTATTCATATTTGTGGTAAAAGTAAGGAAATTTGGGATTTAGTAGCTGAAACAGGAATAACATCTATAAGTATAGATAATATTGAGGATGTTAAAGATGCAAAAGATATATTAGGTAACAAAATTTGTATTTCAGGCAATGTTAAACCAGTAGAAACTATAAAAAATGGAACCATAGAAGAAATTATGAATGAAGCTAAAAGCTGTATAAAAAAAGGTTATGGAAGTCCTAAAGGATATATATTAAGAACTGGATGTCAAATTCCTACTGGAACTAAAATTGAAAATATAGAAGCTCTTATGAATGCAGCTAGAATATATGGAAGATATCCTATAGACATAAGTAAACTTTAAAAAATTAAAAGGGAAGGTTTTAGTTATGAATGAAAAGAAAAGATTATTAAAAGTTTTAAAAGGTGAAAAGGTAGACAGGCCTCCAGTTATATGTCCAGGTGGTATGATGAATGCAGCTGTTACTGATATATTAAAAGAAATTAAAGAAAACCACAATTGTGATTTAGAAGGTATGGTAATGGCAGCAAAAATGGTGAATGAAGAAATTGGCTTTGAAAATTATGGAGTACCATTTTGCATGACTGTTGAGGCAGAACCATTAGGTATAGAATTAAGTTTCGGCGATAAAACAGTAGAGCCAAGAGTAACAAAATATAATGAAGAAGAGATAGGGGAAATTATTAAAAAATATGATATAAATCCTATAAAAGATAAAAGAATGCCAATTGTTTTAAAGGCTATAGAAAAACTTAAAAATAATGAAGTACCAGTGATAGGTAATATAACTGGTCCCATAAGTACTGCAACTTCTATTGTAGATCCTTTAAAGCTTATAAAAATGTTTAGAAAAGATCCAGATTTAGCATATGAATTTATAGAATATGTAAATGATTACTCTATAGACTATGCAAAAGCTATGATTAATGCAGGAGCAGATGTTATAGCCATATCAGATCCTACAGCTACAGGTGAAATTCTAGGAAGAAAAAACTTTGAAAAATTTGCTTATCCTATGTATAAGAAGTTTTTAACTGAAATACATGAACTAGATACTCCTGTAATAATCCATATTTGTGGTGATACAAAAAATATTATAGAAAGTTTAGATGACTTAGATATTGATGCAGTAAGTTTTGACTCTATAGTAAATATGAGAAGTGCAAGAAAACAAATAAATAAAGCACTTATGGGGAATGTAAGTACCTTGCTATTACATCAAGGTGATAAAGAAAGAATAATAAGGGTAACAGAAAATTGTATTAACTCTGGTGTTGATATAGTTTCACCAGCCTGTGGACTTGGTATGTCAACTCCAAAAGAAAATTTAAGAGCTATGACGGATTATGTGAAAGGGAGAAGATAGTAATGGCAATAGCACATTTTATAGATGAGAATCTAAAGGTACAATGTGAAGAAGGAAAAACTATACTGGAAGTTATAAGAAAAAATAATTTAAAGTTAGAAACTCCATGTAATGGTATTGGCATTTGTGGAAAATGTAAGGTTATTGCAAAGGGCAAATTAAGTGAAATAGATACTATAGAATTACCTTTTATAAATAAAGAAAAAAATGAAAGACTTGCATGTGTAGCAAAGATTCAAGGGGATGTTGATGTACAATTTATTAAAAACAATAAAAATTTAAAAACAGTAACTAAAGGTAAATCAATAGATATAAAAGTGTCACCTAAAATAAAAAAAGAATTAGTAAATAACTTAGATAATAAAGTTTCAATACCATATATAGAGTATGTAAATGAGGATGTATCTTCAATAGAACTTTATGAAAAAATTTACAAATTAGAATCAGAAAATGTGGATTCTTTTGAAGTTGTGAAAAATAACTCAACAATATTAGATATAGATAATAAGATAGAAAAAGTTTACTCAGTAGCAATAGATATTGGAACAACAGGAATATCCAGTTATCTTATAAATTTAGAAAATGGAACAATTTTAAACAAATTATCTTCATTAAATCCTCAAACAGAATTTGGTGGAGATGTTTTAACAAGAATAACATATTGCATGGAGAATCCTAACGGTTTAGAAGACTTACAAAAGGCAATTACACTAGAAATAAATAGATTAAGTGGAGAACTTATAAGAGGAATAGGGGAAAGAAAAAATATTTATAATATAGCTATTGCAGGTAATACTACAATGTTACATTTATTATTGGGAATTAGCCCTATTTCATTAGCAAAAGCGCCATATAGACCGATATTCTTAAATGGGCTAGAAATAAAAGCTACAGATTTAAATATAGATATAAATCATGAAGGTACAATTTTAATTCTCCCTAATGGATCTGCTTATGTTGGAGCAGACATAATTGCTGGGGTTGTAGCTAGTGGATTTGATAGAAATAGTGAGTGTAGCATATTTGTAGATATAGGAACTAATGGAGAAATAGTTGCCATAAATAATGGTCAGATAATGGGGACATCCACAGCAGCTGGTCCAGCATTAGAAGGTATGAATATAAGTTGTGGATGCAGAGCTCAAGAAGGAGCTATTGAAGGATTTAGAATAGATGAAAATTACCATATTGAATACTCAGTAATAGGAGATTCAGAGCCAATAGGAATATGTGGTAGTGGTCTTTTAGATATAGCTGCAGAACTTGTAAAAGCTAATGTAATATTAAGCAGTGGGAGATTTAATAAGGAATTACCAGATAAATTAAAAAATAGATTAAAAGAGAAAAAGTTTTATATAACACATAATATATATATTTCACAAAAAGATATTAGACAAATTCAATTAGCTAAAGGAGCAATTGCAGCAGGAATAACTATGTTGTTAAAAGAAATGAATATATCAATAGAGAATGTGAAAAATGCATATATAGCTGGAGCTTTTGGATATCATGTTAAAGGTGAAAGCATTACAAGTATAGGACTTATTCCAAAAGGATTTAGTGGTAAAATAGATTTCTTAGGAAACACATCTTTAGAAGGAGCAAGGCTTGCAACTATAAATGAAGATGTATTAAAGTCTATGATGGACTTAAAAGAAAAAATATCAATATTAGAACTTTCAACTAGTGAAGAATTTCAAAAGCATTTTGTAAAAGAATTAAGTTTTTAAAATTTATAAATAAAGGTGATTAAAAATATGTTTAAATGTGTTAGTGATAATATAGAAAGTATACCTAAAACAATATGTGATTGCTATCCAGACTTTTACGATAGAATAAATACTAATGAATTTATGTCAAAAATTTCCAAGGAAATAAAAGAAATAAAAAATGATGTATTTTGTAAAGTGCCATTTTGTAATACTATAGAGGCTGAAGCTTTTGGAGGTATAATAAAATTAGCAGATGAAAACACATCATCACGAGTTGGGGAATATTTTATTAATAGTGTTGAGGATTTAGAAAAAATAAGGCCAATAAATTTTTCTAAAGGTAGAATAAAAGAAGTATTAGATTCTGTAAAGAATTTAAGTGAAGATAAGGAAAATGTTGTATTAATGGTAGAAGGTCCTATGACAATAGTTACTTCACTTATGGATAGTAGGTTGTTTTATAAATTATATAGAAAAAATAAAGATGCTATAGAAAAACTTTTAAAATTAATAGAAGAAGGCATAGTAGAATATATTAGAAAAGCTATTGAAAATGGAGTTAAAGTTATATCGTATGCAGACCCTGTTGGTAACATAGATATAATTGGACCTAAATATTTTAAAGAGTTAACAGGTACTATGACGTGTAATATTATAAGGAGTGTGAAAGACATTTTAATAAGTAATAATGTTTTATTTCACATATGTGGTAGAACATCTACATCCTTAGAAGAATGTGACTTTGTTAATAAAAAATGTATTCACGGAAATGAAGAGTTAACTTATGGAGAGAATTTAATGAATTTATCACTAAATAAAGAAAATGATAAATTAATTGTTGTTGGACATTGGTGTATAAAAAGAACTTTTTTAAATAAAAGTGATAACATAATAACATTATTAGAATTAAAATAAAATTTAGAAACATAGAAACCAGCCCGCTAATTACTAAAATGGATTAGGTGCTGGTTTTTTTATAGAAAAAATAAAAATGTATTGACAAAAATAAATAAAAAACATACTATATAAGTATATTAGAAAATGCTTATATAGTATGTTTTTCTTTAAGGAGGATTTTATGGAGAAGGAAACAAAAATTTTAAAGGCCTTGGCCCATCCAATAAGATTAAAAATAGTAGAAAAATTATCTAAAGAAGAGTTATGTGTATGCAAATTGAATGAAGATGTTGAATTTACTCAGTCTAACTTATCACAACATTTAAAAATATTAAAAGAAGCAAATATTTTAGATTCTCGTAAGGTGGGAATGTGGATGTATTATAGTATAAAAAATGAAGAAGTACTCAAAATTTTAGAATTAACTAAAGTGATTGCAAGTAAGTGATAATATATATTAAATAAAAAAGGAAAACGATAATTATAGGGAAATAAGCTCCAATTTAAATTTATTCAACACCCTTAAAATATTTTTGCACAAGATGTAGTATTGAATTCTAAGTGATTCGGAGCATGTCTCACTATTTTAGGTATCCAAGTTTTGGAATGGATAACTTTAAGAGTAAACTTGAAACCCTATAAATAATCAAAGTTAATGATATTAGATAAATACAAAAGGAGAATATAGTATGAAAAATTTAAGTGATGAAAAGATAAAAAGTGCTGTATTAAAAAGTTACAAGTCAATTGCAATATCTAATGGTGCAAGTGAGAGTTGCTGTAACAATAAAACTTTAACAATAAAAAATTCACCAGTAGATATATCAAGTAAAATAGGATATTCAATGAAAGAACTAGAATCTGCACCAAAAGAATCAAATATGGGACTAGGGTGTGGAAATCCACAGCTTATAGCAAATATAAAAGAAGGTGAAACCGTATTAGATTTAGGATGTGGAGCAGGATTCGATTGTTTTTTAGCAGCTGATAAAGTAGGCGATAAAGGAATGGTAATAGGGGTAGACATGACCTTTGAGATGTTAAAAAAGGCAAGAGCTACGAGTAGAAGAAATAGGTATAAAAATGTTGATTTTAGACTTGGTGAGATTGAGAATCTTCCAGTAGAAAATGCTATAGTGGATGTTATCATATCTAATTGTGTTATAAATTTATCTACTAATAAGCAGAGGGTATATAATGAGGCTTATCGTGCTTTAAAAAAAGGTGGAAGAATTGCTATATCAGATATAGTAATAATGAAAGAGCTTACAGAGGAAATGAAAAATGATGAAAAGCTTTATTGTGGATGAGTTACAGGTGCATCCTCAGTTGAGGAATTAGAAGCATATCTTCATGAAGCTGGTTTTGAAGATATAACAATAGATGTAAAAGAAGTACCTAAGGAATATGAAGAAAAATGGGGACATAATTTAAAAGTTGGAGAGTATATTATGTCTGCAGCTGTTAAAGCAGTAAAAAAATAAGTTATAAAGGATATTAAAAGGATGTATTTATAATTGTTTATAAATCATCCTTTTGTAATTTAAAAATAGATTTGAATTTAAGCTTATACCATATATAGCCTAATATATGAATATACTATAGAGATAATATTAAAAAGGTAGGTTGATTTATGGACATAAATGGATATGCAACTTTAGAAGGTACAAAGATGTACTTTAACAAAATGAGTGTGGATAATTCTATTTTAAGAAGAACCCCTTGGTTTTATACATTACCAATGGCCATTGGCACATATCTTGGGGAAACTAAGGAAGTTCATTCAGAACTTTATGTAGATAGTATAATCTATGGATTAAGTCATGGTGTTAATTATGTTGATACAGCAGCCATTTATAGAGAAATGAGATCAGAAAAAGATATAGGAAAAGCCTTAGAATATTTAATAAATGAAAAAAGGTTAATTAAGAGAAATGAAATTGTTATATCATCAAAGGCAGGTATTATTGATAACAATTATGATTTAGGTATTAGTTGCAGTGATTATATAAATAATATAATTTTAAAAGAACCTTCAATAAAAAGAGAAAATCAAATAATAGAAGAAAATCAAGTTATATATTCAATTGATAGTGCACTACATGAATTTTCTTTAAAAAATAGTATGAAAAATTTAAAAGTAAGTACTATTGATATTATGTATATACACAATCCGGAGTTATCAATGAGTATATTAAAAGAAAAAGAATTTTATAATCAATTACAAGAGCTATTTAAATTTTATGAACAGCAAGTTAAAAATGGTAGAATAAGATTCTATGGTATGGCAACTTGGTATGCTTTTAGAGTAGGAGAAAATAATCCAATGCATATTTCTTTAGAAAAAGTAGTAAGTTTAGCAAAAAAAGTAGGGGGAGAAGGACATCATTTTAAGTTTATTCAAATGCCATATAATATAAAGAATACTGAAGCATCTACAAGTAAGACTCAAAAGGTAAACAACAGATATGTTACTCCGATAGAAGCTGCAAATAGATTGGATTTATTTGTTACAATAAGTGCTCCACTTAATCAATGTAAGGATTTTGACAACAGTGAATTTAATTATAAAAAACTTATAGATTATGTTATAAATACTAAAGGAGTATATGCTGCTATGATAGGAAGTAAAAGAAGAGAGAATTTAATAAAAAATATAGATGCTATTTTATAATTTTTAAATACAAGATGCAGTGTTAAATTCTAAGTAATTCAAAGCATGGCTCACTATTTTAAATATTTAAGTTTGGGAAAATAGTTTTCAAATTAAATATAAACTATTTAATAAAAATATAGCATTTTTTTAAATGCTATATTTTTATTATATTTCTAAATAGTCATATTAAAATGTGTTGTATGAATGTAAGAAAAAATTGTATAATACCTAGAGAAAGAAGGTGGGAAAATGTATTTTAATGCGTTAAAAGAGGTTAGTGCAATATTAAATAAACTGAATTGTTTATGGGCAGTAGGAGGTTCATTAGTGCTTTATAATAAAGGGTTATGGGAATGTCCTAATGATATAGATATATTAATAAATTTTAAAGATGTAGAAAAAGTAAAGAATGTAATGGATGTAAGATATGAAAAGCTAGAACTTAAATATAAAGATAGTTTTAAAACAAAGGCATTTTTTGGATATAAGATTAATGGCATAAACATAGAGTTTATGGGTGATTTTAAAATAGTTTCTAATGATAATGTATACTCATTTTTATTAGATGAAAAAACCATAATAGATAAAATGGATATAGATGGTGTAAAAGTAAATGTATCATCATTAGAAGATTGGATTGTAGCATACTATTTAATGGGTGATCCAAAGGGACGAGTTCCTATAATAAAAGAATATTTTATAGAAAATGGAGTAGAAAATAAGGAGATACTTGAAAGAGCATTGAAACAAAAAGTGTCTAAAAATTTGGAATATGAAATGTTAAATTTAATGTAGTAGGGAGAGTGTGATTTGAAAGAGTTAAATATAGATCAATGGAAGAGAAAAAAACAATATGAGCATTTTAAAAATTTAGATTATCCACACATTAGTGTATGTGCTAATATAGATATTACAAATTTTTATAATTATATAAAAACAAAAAGAAAACCTTTTTTTATATCCTTTGTATATGTTGCTACTAAAACAGCCAATCTTATAAATGAATTTAAATATAGAGTTAGAGATGAAAAAGTTATAGTACATGATGTTGTTAGTCCATCATTTACAATAATGAATGATGATGAAGTATTTAATTTTTGTCCTGTAGAATTTAGTGAAGATTTTAATGAATTTGTAAGTAGAGGGACTAATGAGATTGATAGAAGAAAAAAGTTTGTAGATCTTAAAGATGAGCCTAATAGAGATGATTTCTTATTTATTACAAGTATTCCATGGGTATCATTTACTAGCATGTCACATCCTATACATATGAGCCCAGTTGATACTATTCCAAGAATAGCATGGGGGAAGTATTTTAAAGAAAATGAAAAAATAAAAATGCCATTATCAATTCAAGCACATCATGCTTTGGTAGATGGTGCTCATATAGGGATGTACTTTGAAAAAATTCAACAAATATTAAATAATCCAGAAATTTATCTTTAATTTATTAAAGCGACATTGTAAAATACAATACTGTTATGTAAAATAAAGGTAAGATATGTTTTAAATGTGATTATAAGAAACTAGTTATAAAGAAACATGATTATAACTAGTTTTTTATATAATTAATAGTTTTAATAATATAAATATTTAGGTGGTAATCTTATAAACGATTATATAAAGAAATATAATTGTTTTATTTAATAAAAGGGGTGAAAAAAATGATTGAGGAGGTTAGAGAATACTATGATAAAGAAGCTGAAAGGGAATGGGAAAGACTTGGAAAACCATATTCAAATATAGAATTTTTAACAACAATTAATATGATTAATAAATATTTTAAAAAAGATGGAAAGATTTTAGATATAGGTTGTGGACCAGGTAGATACTCTATAGAACTTTTAAAAATGGGATATAAAGTTTCACTTTTAGATATTTCACAGAATGAACTTGATATAGCAAAGAAAAAAATAAATCATATAGGATTAAAAGCAGAAAACTATTATTGTCAAAGTGCTTTGGAATTAAGCAGTTTTGAAGATGAAAGTTTTGATGGAGTTTTATTAATGGGACCGTTATATCATTTACATTATGAAGAAGAAAGAGAGAAAGTTTTAAGAGAGGTTTATAGAATACTAAAACATGATGGTATAGCATTAATAACTTATATTAATACTTGGGGATGTTTAAAGGCAGCTGTAAGTGAGTTCCCAGAAGTATTTAATGATAAATTGCATTTTGATAGATATTTAAAAGGAAATTTAAAATTTTCTAAAGATGAAAGTTTTACAGCAACTTTTTTTACAAGTCCACATTTAGCCATAGACGAAGTTAAGCAATGTAATTTTAAAATTGTATCCTATGGAGGAGCGGAAAGTTTTTTAAGTGGACTAAATATACAAATGGAGAATCTATATAGGTATGCACCTGAATTATATGATAATTTTGTACAAGCAGCTATAGAGTGTTGTGAATTACCACAGTATAGAGATAGTACAGAGCATATTAATATAATTGTAACTAAATAAAGGGTATATTGAATGAGGTGATGTTTTGGAATTTAATATTTCGGTGGCTATTGCTTTTATAATAAACATAATAATATGGGGTGGCATTATATGGTTACTGGTGAAAATAATAAAGATTATAAAAAAGAAAAGTTTATAGCATTTTAAAATAATAAAAAATAGTATACGGAGCTGATAGAATGAGCAGAAAAAAATCATTATTTTGTGAAGTAATAGATGAAATTATAGATATATTAACTTCTCCATTTAGAAGAAAGAAAAAGGATAAAAGAAAAGTTAGTAGCAAAAAAAGTACAAAATCAGAAGATATAAATGTATTAAAAAAAGCTATAGAAGAAAGTCAAGGTACTATAGAATTAGGACAAGAGGAAACTAATATTGTTAAGACATGGCTAAAAGATGATTAACATAAAAACCTATAGACTAGAACAATGAAAAGTTTAAGTCTATAGGTTTTATTATATAGGGTTCCAAGTTGACTCTTAAAGTTATCCTTTCCAAAACCTGGATACCTAAAATAGTGAGACATGCTCCGAATCATTTAGAATTCAATGCTGAATCTTGTATGAAAATATTTTAAAGTTATTGAATAAATTTGAGCTTGTTTCCCTATATACTTGAAAAAGTAAAAATTAAACATGAATACATAATGGAACTATGCCTATGTAGATAGGGGTAGGTTCTGGAAAATCAAAGTTTTCAGCATATGGAAAATTTAAATTATTTGTTGATATAAACTTTTTTATAGGCTCTATAACATCATCTACCATAGTATCTCTTAAGATAGAATCTATATAAGCTACTTTGCCAAAGATAGTTACAGGTTTATTTTCTATACAACTTAATGAAGAAAAATTATCTTTACTAAGAGGTATTACTAATCTATATTTATAAAAAAGTAGCTGAGAAAAATAATCTACACAATGATTAGTATCTATATCAGTTAAAGTAGATTTTAAGTATGTCAAAAATTTTGTAGGGTCCACCGTATTGGAATTAGCATTGGATAGCATTTGAAGTTCTAGTGAATTAGCAATGGAACAAAGATTTTTCACCTCAGGATCTTTAAATAATAGAGTAGTAACTTCAATCATATCCCCTGCTTTAAGGGATTTTAAATCATTTAAATTATTTAAGTTTTTTATAAGATTATTTTCTTCTAGCATTTCATGCAGTCTTAAAAAAGTTGTAGTTGGACACTGACAAATAGATTCAATAGTTACAGTTACAAAAGCTTGAGTATATTCTATGGTTCCATTTCCTTGAGTAATTCTTCCACAGGTAAGTTCGCTTAATGGCAATGTTGACTTGATGGAAAATTCTTTTTTATTTATAAAAAATTCAGTGTTAGCAAGAGCGATTACAGTAGCTTTAAATATAGAAACTAAGTATGGTGGATTTAAATATATTGGTGTTACAATAGGCATAAAAATCAACTCCTAAAATTCATTTTACACTATAATTTTTATTAAGTTAAAATCTCTTTAAATAGATCTAATTTTTTAGTTATATATGTTTTTAAATTACACGTTTATTAAATTTCAAAATTTAAAATTTAATATTATATAAATATTTCTTATTATTAAGTGTATAAAAAATATTCTAAAGTAGAACTGTTGTAAACAAAAACGTAGTTATAATATGTTAAAAGATTAAAAAAAATGATATAATTTAAAAGTGATAATTTTCGAAAAATTTCAACTAAGGGGGATAGCTATGGAAATTTTAATTGCATTAGTGATAGGTATGACATTAGGGTACATAAGGCCATTGAAAGAAAAACAATTGAAAATCAATGGTAAACTACAACAATTAGGTGTTGTGTTTTTACTTTTCTTTATGGGAGCATCTATAGGATCAAATGATGAAATTATAAAAAATATAGGCTCTATAGGGTTAATTGCATTCATATTTTCTGCATTATCAGTAGTAGGTAGCATTGTATTAGTATATTTTTTAAGTGAAAAATTAATTATTAAAAAGCATAAGGGTACCAATGCTTCCAATAATGGTAAAGTTATAGATGAATGTACAACATCTTATGAAGAAAATATTTAGAGGGGAGGAGATTTAAGTTTGACTATTGTAATACTTATATCAATGATGATAGGAATATTATTTGGAAAATTTATTTTTCCAGAACAAATTATAGGGAATATGGAGAATATAGCTAATATGGCTTTATTCATGTTAATATTTTTAGTAGGATTAGACGTTGGTTCTAATAAAGAGATATTAAGAGATATTAAAGAAACTGGATTTAAAGTTTTAATAATTCCTTTTGGAACAATAATAGGTAGTTTAGCAGGAGGATTAATAAGTGGAATAATATTTAAAATGCCTTATAATGAAAGTTTAGCTGTAGCATCTGGATTTGGATGGTATAGTTTATCAGCTATATTGCTTACAGATATGGCTAATGCTAATCTTGGAGCTATAGCATTTTTATCAAATGTATTTAGAGAGGTTATGGCAGTTATTTTAATACCTATATTAGCAAAAAAACTAAATAATTATACAGCAATAGCGCCATGTGGAGCAACTTCCATGGATACAACTCTTCCAATAGTTGCAAAGGCAACAAATAGTGAAATTGGAGTTATATCTTTTATAAATGGAGTTATATTAAGTTCTCTAGTTCCAGTTTTTGTGACTTTCTTTTATAATTTATAAAAATTTAGGATTAAATAAAGTAATACAAGTTAATATTTTAAAATCAACATACTAAATAAAAAAGTTTAGAATGAATTTTTAGTTTCATTCTAAACTTTTTATGTTAATCTTTCTTTTTTATATTGCAACCTTGGCAGCTACCATTACAACCAGAGCAACCACCATCTTTAAGTTTTTTCTTACCTTGTTTAATTAAAATATATAAAGCAACTACAACGATACCTGCTGTTATTACTATTTCTATCATGTGACCACCTTCCTTAAATTTTAAAATAAAAGTGTTCCAATGTTAAATACTAAAAATGATACAATCCAAGCTACTGCAAACTGATATATTGCTCCAAATGCTGCAAATTTACCACCAAACTCTTTCTTTTGTGTACCTATAACTGCTACACAAGGAGTATATAATAGACAGAATGTTAAAAATGATAATGCACTTATACTTGTTAAAGTAGCTGTTAGTGATGCTTCAAGGCCAGTTGGATATAGAACTTCCAAAGTACCTATAACTATTTCTTTTGCTCCAAGACCAGTTAGAAGTGCAACTGAATTTTGCCAATTTGCAAAGCCTAAAGGTTTAAATAATGGAGTTAAGAAAGTACCAATTGCTGCTAAAAAGCTTTTATCCATCTCTACCATACCACTAAAGCTAAAGTTAGATAGGAACCATACTAAAACTGAAATTGAAAATATAATTGTTCCTGCTTTTCTTAAGAAACCTTTTCCTTTTTCCCAAGTTAAAAAGATTACTGACTTTACTTCAGGTAGCTTGTACTCAGGTAATTCAACTATAAATGGTTCTTCAGACTTTTTAAATAGAGTATTTTTAAATAATAAAGCAATTGATAATGCTACAATTATACCTAGAAAATATAATGAAAATACTACTAATGTTTCATGGCCAGGAAAAAATAGAGGAACAAACATTGCGTAAATTGGAAGTCTAGCATTACAAGACATAAATGGTAAGATTAGCGCTGTAAGCTTTCTATCCTTTTCACTTTCAAGAGTTCTTGATGCCATTATTCCTGGAACAGAGCATCCAAATCCCATCATAAGGGGAATAAATGCTTTTCCGGATAGACCAACTTTTCTCATTATTTTATCCATTATAAAGGCAACTCTAGCCATGTAACCACTATCCTCAAGTATTGACATACCTAGGAATAAAGTTAATATTATAGGTAAAAAAGTTATAATTCCGCCGACACCTGCAATAATACCGTCAACTATTAATGATTGAAACCATGGGCTTGTGTTAGAAAGCAGTGATGAAACTATACTAGAAAATGGACCATCAAAGAAGCTTGCTAACAATTCTTGTAATGGAGCTCCTATCCAAGTAAATGTAAATTTAAAAATTATATATAGTATAAATAAAAAAGCAGGATATGCTAAAAATTTATTAAGAACGATTTTGTCTATTTTTTCAGTTATTGTTATTTTACTTTCATTAGGTTTAGTTATACAAGAATTTAAAATATTACTAATATATTTATATGTTCTTTCTTCATTCATTGATTCAAAATTATGCCTATTATTTATACTTAAATCTAAAAGAGAATAATCTTTTGACTTAAGAAAATCTTTTACAGTTGAAATTCCTTCTTTTTTAGAAGCAGATATAGGCATAATTTTAACCCCTAATTTTTTAGAAAGTAAATCAAAATTAATGTTAATTCCTTTGCTTCGAGCAACATCTATCATGTTAACAACTAGTAAAATTGGTTTGTTAAATTGTGTTAATTGACTTGTAAGATATAAATTCCTTTCTAAGTTAGAAGCATCAACTATATTTATTATTAAATCAACTTCATCACTTTTAAGAAAATCTTTTGAAATTTTTTCTTCGTTTGAAAATGCATCCATAGCATATATTCCAGGCAAGTCCACAATCTTTATATCTTTATCTATAAAACCTTCTTTTTTATCTACTGTAACTCCAGCCCAATTTCCTACATGTTGGTTTGAGCCTGTTAATGCATTAAATAAAGTAGTTTTTCCAACATTAGGATTACCAAGTAGTGCAATAGTAGCCATCATTATACCTCCATAGCTAGTTTGAATTTTTCTTCATTTGAATTATTATTTAAATCTATATCTATTGTTTTAGCATCTTTTTTCCTTATAGCTAAATTTGTGCCACGTACATTTATTATTATAGGGTCACCTAAAGGTGCAGTTTGTTTCATTAAAACCTTTGTACCTTCAACAAAACCTAAGGCTAATAATCGTTTTGAAAGTTTTTTATCACAATGTATATTTTTAATAAAACCTATATCTCCAGGTTTTAAATCTTGTAATGTCATTAAAATCACTCCTCATTGAAAACAATTCTCAATATCATTATATTAAGGGAAAGTGATTTTGTCAATATTTTTTTAAAATATACTGTAGAATATTAAAAATTTATACATATATATAATAAAATTTAAAAATAGAAATATAATTTAGATTATAGTTGAAATTATATTAAAAATGAAAGCTGTAACTAAATGGGTAAAACCACTTAATTACAGCTTTCATTTAAAGATGATATATTGGTATCCTTATTATCTTCATTTGAAATATATTTGTTCCAATTTACATAGATATAAAACAAACTTACCACATCTTGCATATTATATAAAAGTATTTTTTCTTTCTTAGCACGTGGCATTCTGTTAAAGTAAGTGTCATCTTTCATAATTTTGCTAAAGGTTTTTGCAAGATTAGAGCCACTTATAACTTCACTTTCACGCTTAATATTAAATTTACATTCTAAATTTTTAAGTCCTATTGAAGTATTCATAATTTTTTCATACTCTTTTTGAAGGTCTATATCTTTTAATGAATTTTCAATACTGAAATTTATATTATATTTCTTATAAAGATAATTTATAACTGTAAAATCATTATTGCCAGAGAATGTAACTATATATTTCTTATTGTGATTGTCGATTAAATCTTTAAAATATTTTTCAGATAAATCCAATAACTTTTTTAATTCAAACCTATTTTGAAGCATATATTGAGTAATTTTCAATGTATTATCTTTTGCTTCATAATATGCACTTCCAAAAACACCTATGCATATAGGTTTTTTGTATACATAATGTTCTAAATCAAAAAAAATAGCATCTTTAAATAAATCGTTTTGATTATCAAATAACAGAGATGAGTCTAAATTAAAATCTCCAACAGGCATACTTTCATGTTTAATAATCACCATATCACTCTTTTCTTAAAAAAATTATCTATATAAAACATATAAATTAAAGGTTACTTTAGACGATAACACAAAAAATATTATATCATAGAATAAGTATTTCCATCAAATTCTATTTTATCAAAAATTACCATTATATTAAATTAATTAGAATTTATTTGATATTTTGAAGGAAGATAGAGTTTTATTGCCAATTCGTTTTATTATAAATACATATTGTTAATAATCTTTTATAAAAAACTTTAAAAAGTGTTATATTTTTATACGTTGTAAAATAATATATAACTAATATAAGATTTAAAATTAGTAAATGATATTTGAAAAGTATCCCCAAATAAATATTTAATTATTAATTTTACATAATATAGTAATTATATGTAATATTTTTAATTCACGAGTTTACATAAAAAAAATAGGGGGTATGTAAAAATGGAGTTAATAAATAATATATCAGAAGAAAAGATTCTTATAAGGAAACTTATGGATGTTGAAGAAATTTTAAATTTAAGAGAAAACAAAGGAGTTTTTAAGATTAAAAGTGAAAATAAAAATTTATCCCCAGACATACACAGTATTGTTTATTTAAGACTTAATGATAGCATAATAGAAAGGTTTAAGTTAGCGTTTAAAATAAAAGAAATACCAATGAGAATTTATGAAGTAGAGATGTTATGTGAAGGAAAAAGTCTGAATTACTTATACAAAGATTCTATTTTAAAAATAATTTCTAATAGAATAAAAGAAGAATTAGAACTTGAAAATTTAAATCCTAAAATAAATGAAAGTTTGCTTAAAGCTTATAAAGGAGCAATTAAAGAAGCGTATAAAACATCTCTACAAAGTTAATGATGATTTAATATATGGATCTAAAATTATATTTTAACTTATGCATTGTAAATTTTGGATAGCCATTTGATAAAAATTTGCATTAAATTATATAAAATAAATCTAATCTCCTAATATTTTTTGGTATTAAAAAAGTTAGTTTTTAAAGCTAACTTTTTTTATGCTTAAATTGTTTAATTTAATAAAAAGTGGAAAAGGTATAAATAAAAGTAATTATTAAATAACTAAGAAAAGGAGAGGGTTTATTTATGAAAAAAGTAAAAAGAAAGAAGAGTGGATTCACTTTAATAGAGCTAGTAGTAGTTATATCAATAATAGCTATACTTGCAATTATTGCAGTACCTAAATTTGGACAAATTCAACAAAGTGCAAAACAAAGGGCAGACATTGCAACAGCTAAAAATATAGCGATGGCTGTAAACTCTCAATTATCTTGTGGAAAAACTATAAGTAATCTAAATGAAACAGAGATTTATGAGTACTTTAATGGTGATATAAAGCAACAAGCAAAAGTAGGAAATGAAATTCCAGGGGAGTTTACTGTATATTTAATGGCAAATGATAATATAGTAATAACTACAGGAAGTAGACAGGTATATCCTTCAGTTAAAGAAGATTACACTAGCAGTGGTACAGGAAAATCTATTAGTATAAAATGTAATAGAAATAATTAAGTTTATAAAGGGTTTAAATTAATGAAATATTCAGTTAAAATAGTATTTAAGTTTTATTTAAATTTAAGATTATATTTATTAAGAGTATAAATTAAAAGTTGCATAGGATTTTAAGTTGACTTTCAAAACCATACATTTCAAAATTTGGATATATAGAATAGTGAAACATGCTTTGAATCATTTAGAAATTAACACTACATTTTAAAAAATTATTTTTAAATTATTGAATAAATTTAAAGGGGGAGCTTGTTTCATTGTAACCATATAAACTTAAAATAATGGGGGTGAAAAAGTGATAGATAATATAGAGAAAATATTTAAAAATAGAAAAGTCAATAAAATGGGTGAATACAAAAAAGCAGCAGTTATGATATTATTGCAAGAAGAAAATGATAAATTAAATTTAATTTTTGAATTGAGAGCTAAAACACTAAAAAGTCAGCCAGGAGATATTTGTTTTCCAGGAGGTAAAATTGAAAAAAACGAGAGTGAAAAAGACGCTGCAATAAGAGAAACCATAGAGGAATTAAATTTACAAGAAGAGGATGTAAAGTACATAGGACAGATGGATGAGTTTGTAACACCGTATAGACTTATAATCTATCCATTTATAGCTAAAACTTCAATAAGAACAATAGAACCTAGTGAATTTGAAGTGGAAAAAATTATAAAAATACCTTTGGACGAGTTATTAAAATATAAGCCTAAATTATATAATATGAAAATAGGTCCAATAGATAAAAATGGTTTTCCTTTTGAACTTATAAATGGAGGAGAAACTTATAAATTTAGAGAAGGGGTAATAGAACAATATTTTTATACTTTTGAAGGATATACAATTTGGGGTTATACTGCATATATTTTAAAAGAATTTTTAGATATAATAAAATCAAAATAAATAATAAAAAATATTTAATGAATAAACTATAATTAAAATTTAAAGCCTTATAGTAACTTTATTTGAAGCTTATATATGTTGGTAATATTGTGATATAATTATGAATATATATATATTAAATTAGAGTATATTAAAATAAAAAAATAAATAAAAAATTAGTTAATAATTGAATGAAAATGTAAATATTAAGTTAAAAAATTATTATATGTTTAATATTTGTAAAAAATAAATATAATTAGAGTTTGGTTAAACAAAGAGGGATTAGGAGGGGAAATTATGGAGCATATACATCATTGGCATAATGATACTTTAGGAAGAAAAGTTGTTAAGGCTTTAGAAAAAAATCAATTCCATGCAATATATGTTGATACGAAAGAAGAAGCAGAAAATTTTATAATGTATCATATTAAATCTGGAGATAATATAGCATTTGGTGGTTCTCAAACTATAAAGGCTATGAATTTAAAAAGAAAAATAAGAGAGCTAGGTGGAAATATAATTGACCATGGAGAAGAAGGACTAAACAAAGAAGAAAAATTGTCTGTAATGAGAAAAGAATTAATAAGTGATTTATTTCTTTGCAGTAGCAATGCTATCACACTTGATGGTAAATTAGTTAATATAGATGGGGCTGGAAATAGAGTTGCAGCTATGAGTTTTGGACCTAAGAAAGTTATAATTGTGGCAGGAATAAATAAAATAGTAGAAAATGTTGAAGAGGGATTTAAAAGAATACAAAATAATGTAGCACCTAAAAATTGCAAAAGATTAGGTGTAAAGAATCCTTGTGTAATAGAAGGTACTTGTGTAAATTGCAATTCACAAAGTAGAATATGTAGAATTTCTTCAGTTATAACTAAAAGACCTATGCAAAGTGATATTAGTGTTATTATAGTAGGCGAAGAACTAGGATATTAGATTAGACCTTATTGGTCTAATTTTTTTTGAGAAATTATAAAAATTAATCTTAAAAATTAAATAAAATATAAAATATGTTAAGTAACTGATATAATTTTCTAAAAATACTTTATATTATGTTAATTATACCTTATAATGATAGTATAGCTTATAATGACTTGGGATGGGGGGATGAAATATGGCTAAATGTCCTTTGCTTAGCACAATTGATGAAGATGTAGAATGTTTTAAGGAATGTGATTTGTATAAATGGGAAGGCAATGATAATAAATGTCCCTTTATAGAACTTAAAAAATCCAAAAAAGCATTGAAACATATTTCTGAATATGAAGCTTATAAAGAAGATAAAACCTCTCCTATAAGTATTCTTTATAGTGATGATTATATCAGAGGAATATATACTAAAAATGAGGAGTTAATAGAAGAACTTTAACATATATTAATTATGTTGAATGTTATTTTATATTAGGAATATATTATAAATTCTAGAATGTATTTAGAATAAAGCTTTTTTATAATTTATGAATAATTAAAATTCGAGCTTATTGCGTTATATAGGGTTTCAAGTTAATGGTTAAAATTACTGAACTTAAAACTTGAATATCTAAATAGATGATGCAAGCTCGCAAGTAGCTAAATTCAATATTAAATTTTGTATAAAAATATTTTTAAGTATTTGAATAAATTTAAATTTGAGCTTGTATCCCTATATAAATAATAAAGTTTATTTTCTTTAAAAAGGCTATTATAAAAGAGATAATAAGATGCATCAAAATAATTTTATATTAATTATTTTGATGTATTTTTTTATGATAAAATTTAAAATGAAAAAATGATAAATTCATATTTAGGATAGGAAAATTTACATATTATTAAAATACTGATATAATTTTAAAATGTATAATAAAATTTAAAACTTTACAAGTAGGTAATGGTGAATAAAATGGACAAAAGAGAAAAGGTTAAATGTTATTATAGTGAAAAATATAATAAGATAAATAAAGTTGTTATATCTAAAATAATAATAATTAAAGAAGATAAAGTTATTATAAATAAAAATGAAAAATTTAAGAGTAATAGTATTAGAGAAAGCTCTATAAAAATTATAGAATCCATATTAAAACTTTTGAATTGCTTATATATAGATAATAAAATAGATTTTAAAGAAGAAATTGAAATATGGGCTAGAAATAGAGAAATAGTAAAATCTTTAAATGAGTCTAAGAATAAAAATATTTATAGATTCTTAGAAAAAAGTGAAAATTGTAAAATAATATATCATAAATATAGTAATTCCTTTGTAAACAATTTTTTAGAAAAAAAATTTAAAAAAAATAATAAGAAAGTGATTTTAAAAAGTTTAAAGGACTTGATAGATGACTATGAAAATATTGTATTTTTTGATTTAGAAATGAATTATGGTCTTATAGGAGAAAAAAATTTAAGTGAAACTATAGCTATAGGTGCCGTTAAATATAATATTAAGGATGAATGTACAGATTATTTTTATTCCTTAATAAAACCTTTATTTAATGTAAAACTAAATGAAAAAATTATAGAACTTACAAAAATACAGCAACAAGGCATAGATACAGCTAAAAAGTTTAATGATATTATGATTAAGTTTGATAAATGGGTAGGAAAAAATAAAACTATTTTTGTAAGTTGGGGATCTGTTGATATGCAAACTTTAAAAAGAGATACTGAAAACAATGGAAATAAGCTAAATATAATTAATGTTATGAGTAATAATTATGTGGATTTTCAAGAAGAATTCTGTATTTATATGAAATCAAAGAATTGCATATCATTAATAAATGGGTTAAAAACATATAATATAAATTTTAATGGTGTTCAACATAATCCTTTAGATGATGCTATAAATTTAGAAAATTTAGCGTTGAAATTTATTAGTGAGACAAAGTTGAAAAATAAACGTAAAATAAATTAAATACACTTTAATAATAAAAATGTTTTAAGATGATATATTCATCTTAAAACATTTTTATTATATAATGATACAAGATTATATTTAAGTTCATTCATTAAATTTTTGTTATCAGTTGATAAAAACAAGTATAACTATAGTTAGTTAATAGATAAAAGGTAATAGTTAAGGATGGAGCTGGAATAAGGTTTTCTTTAACCTAATAATATAATTTGCTTTGCAATTTTATATAAAATAGAAAGATTAGCATTAGAAATATTAATTCTTAATTAAAATAAACTATTAATTGGCAGTAAAGTATTGACCTGAATTTCTCACTTGATAAATGAATAACTTTAGAATCTTATACAACATTTTTTTTATTAATTTTTTGTTTAGAGGATACACTGGTTCTAAATATAAGGTTTTTAAGGGCATTCCAATTAAATGGGAACAGTGGGTAAAGATAAGGTTCACCAGTTAATGTTTTAGTTGAAGCTAAAAGCACTATTGATAAGATAAGTCCAATTCCAAAACCCCAAAGATTAAATAATCCTGTAAGAATTAAAATTAGAATTCTTAAAAACTTCACAGCAAAACCCATTTCTATGCTAGGTTGAGTAAAGCTAGCAAGGGCAACAATAGCCATATATAGTATAGCTTCTGATATAAACCAACCTGAATTAACAGCATATTCACCAAGTATTAATGCTCCAATTACTGAGAGAGACATTCCAAGGGAACTAGGAGTATTTAAAGACGCAAGTTTTAATCCATCTACAGAAAGTTCCAATAGTATAAATTGTAGTACTAACGGAACTGGATATATATCGCTAGGCAGTAGAAACTTTAAGTTTTCTGGTAAAACTCCAGGGTTTTGAACTATATAAATATATAGCGGCGTTATGAATACTGTAAATATTAGAATAAGATTTCTAATAAGTCTTAAATAGTTCCCTGTAATTAAAGGGAAGTAATAATCGTCTATATCTTCAATAAAGTCAAAAAAACTTGTAGGCAAAATCATAGCAGAGGGACTGTTATCTACAAAAAGTACTATTTTACCTTCCATAACATGGGCAGATGCAACATCAGGTCTCTCTGTATATCTAATTTTAGGAAATGGACTGAACCAGTTTTTCCCTGCGATGGACTCAACTAATGTTTGGTCACCTACAGTTAAAGCATCAACTTTTATGTTTTTTAATTGAGTGGTTACTATATCTAGGGTTTTTTTATCAACAACCCCATCAATATAACCAATAGCTACATCGGTTTTAGTCATTTCACCTATAGAAAACATTTGAAAAACTAATCTAGAATCTCTAATTCTACGTCTAACAAGAGCGGTGTTAAAAACTATTGTTTCAACAAAGCCATCTCTAGAGCCACGAAGTACTTGTTCTTTTTCAGGTTCTTGAGGGCCTCTTGCAGGATATGTACGTAAATCTAAAAGAATTGCTGTAGGGAAACCTTCTACTATCATAGCTGTTTGACCAGATAAAACAGATGTAGATAGTTTGGATACATCATCTTCCTCACTAACCTCCATAGAGGATATCATCTTTTGTATAAAATCGTTGGAAGTTTCAAATTTTGAAAAGCTCTCTTTAGTCATGAATAATAAAGAACGTATAAGAAATTCTAAATTTTCATCTTTAACAAAGCCATCTACAAAATATAAATAGATTTTTTTATCATGAACATCTAAAATTCTTTCAATTATATCAAAACTTTCTTTAACTTTTAATACAGAAGTAATGTTTTGAATATTTTCTTTTAAATTAGAAGTTATTTTCAAAATAGTCACCCCTTAAAATATAATAACGACAATATGTTTTGCAAATTAAGAAGAATTTATTCAATAATAAAAGCATTATATTATTAACTAATGATTATATTTGCTTATTTCTTTAGAAACAGTTTCTTATAATCATTTTAAAGTAATATAATGCTTTTAAAATATATTATATAGTTTTATTTAGGTAATTTTCTTAAAAGGTCATAGTTTATTAATGTTTTCAAATCAAATCTTTTACATTGGTCTGTAAATTTAATTTCTATTATATCCTCATCAATATAAGTAACTATTCCTTCGTTATTATTACCATGAATTACAGTATCATTTACATCAAAAGGTAGTTTTAATTTATAATTACATTCTTTTATAAAAGGGGATATTTTATAAGTTTTATTTTGAATTGTAGAAGGAATTAAAATATATAAATTATCAATAGCTCTAGTTAGTGCAACATACATAAGTCTACGTTCTTCTTCTAAATTATCCTCAATATTACTTTCATGTGGGATGTACCCCTCTACTGCATTTATTATAAAAATATTTTTAAATTCCATTCCTTTAACACTATGGATTGTACTTAAAATAACACCATCACTATTGTTTTTATTAGAATGTAAAAAATCATTATATTCCTCTATATAGGATAATAATGCTACTATTGTTCTGTGTTCAGTGGCTATAGATTGAAATTCATCTAAAATACTATCAAAATCTGTTATATCTATTTTGAATCTTGAGGTATATTCTCTTAAATAGTCATAATAACCTAAGGAGTTTATAATAAAAGAAATTGCACTCCCAAGGGACATTTTATTCAAATTGTGTATATCTAATTTTAGTTCATCTATATTTTTAATTTGAAAACTACGAATGTTATCAAGTTCTTTTAGAGTTTCAAAACAATCTATGTCTATTTTAGAACTTTTAATTTTTTCTATAGCATTTTTGCTTATATACCTAAAAGGTTTATTTATAATTGAAGTAAAAGCGTCTTTATTTTTCATATCTAAGCTAAGCTTTAAATATGAAAGAATGTCTTTACAGATAAAATGATTAAAAAAGTTAAACTCCTTGTCTATTAATTTAAATGGTATAGAGCGCTTAATGAAAGTATCTATAATTCTTCTACTTTCAAGGTTTGTCCTATATAATATTGCGAAATCAGAGTAATTATAATTAGAAGAAAGGACTGTTTTTTCTATATGATTTGCTATATATAGTCCTTGTTTAGTATCATTTTCTACATTTAGAACTCTAATATCCCCGTCAATTTTTTTATATGGAATAATTGTTTTAGCTCGTCTTGATTTATTATGTTTAATTAGATCATTGGAAAGAGAAACTATATTTTTAGCACATCTATAATTTGTTTGCAGATATAATATTTTTGAGTCCTTAAAGTTTTCTTCAAAGGTAATCATATATTTAGGTTTAGAACCTCTAAAAGAGTAGATACATTGGTCTTCATCTCCAACAGCAAATACAAAATTGTCCTTATTAAGCATTTTTAATATTTCAATTTGAAGTTCATCACAATCTTGAAATTCATCTATTAATATATATTTAAACATATTTGAATAGCCATTTAAAAGCTTCGGGTTTTTTATGAAAAGTTGTTTGCACATTATTTGTAAGTCATCAAAATCACATAGACCTTTTTCTTTTTTATAGCTTTCATATATTTCATAAGCATTCTTGAAAAGATCTTTATCTAGTTTTGTTTCAAATTCAAATAGATTAAGTCCACTACTTTTAAAAATAGATATAGCGTTTAAATATTCCTTCACTTTGTCATCACTAACCTCATCCATATATGAAGAAAGAAAACTTCTTATTAATTTAAAACTTTCACTTGAATTCATTATTTTAATTTCACCATAATAATGGGTTAGAATTTTATAAAACAGACCATGGAATGTCCCGAAAAATGGGGTGTGCTCACTTTTAGCAAGTTCTTTATATCTATCTTTCATATTGTTGGCAGCGGCTTTAGTAAAAGTCAATATTATTATATTTCTAGGATTTATATTTTTGTATTTAATAAGATGATATACTTTATAGACTATAACAGTAGTTTTCCCGCTGCCAGGGCCTGCACTTACTAAAGTATTAGTTTCATCACTTAATATAGCTTGTAATTTTTCATTATCGAGATTTTTATATTCTTTATACACAAAAAGCAGCTCCTTATTTAGTCAAAATTAATTTTTTACATATTAAAAAATAATAAGCTAATACTCTTTGATAATATGAATTACTTTAAATTTTTCATTTCATATAAAATTATAATTATAATTAGAGTTTTAAGATTATTATTTAAAAACAATTTTAATTTATAGTTTTTTATATTTATAATAAATTTTATAAAAAACCTATGGTCATTTTATAAAATTTATCGTATACTTATTAGTAAATTTAGTAAATATTAGAATAAATATAATTATAAAAGACAAATAGTTACAAATTTTATTTGTAAAATACTATTATATAGATTGTATAATAGTAATATGTTATAATATAACACATAATTTACAAAACAGTAAGGGGAGAAGAAATGAATACTTCAGAAGGCTTTAATGTTAAAAATCAAAGAAATTTGACTATGCTTGTAGATTTTTACGAGTTAACAATGATGAATGGATACTTAAAAAATAATGTCCAAGATGTTGTTGCTTATTTTGATATGTATTTTAGAAGAATTCCAGATGGTGGTGGATACTGCATAATGGCTGGAGTAGAGCAAGCAATAGATTTTCTTAAAGGTTTAAACTTTACAAAAGATGATATAGATTACCTTAGGGAAAAGGATATGTTCAATGAAGAATTTTTAAAATATTTAGAAGATTTTAAGTTTGAGTGTGATGTTTGGGCAATTCCAGAAGGAACACCAGTTTTCCCAGGAGAACCCCTTGTTACAGTGAGAGGTCCTGTAATGCAAGCACAATTTATAGAAACTATGCTGTTACTTACTATAAATCATCAAACATTAATTGCAACTAAAGCGGCTCGAATATGTGAAGCTGCAAAAGGTAGACCAGTTATGGAGTTTGGTTCAAGAAGAGCTCAAGGATATGATGGTGCTATATATGGAGCTAGGGCTGCTATAATAGGTGGATGCAATTCTACTGCATGTACAATAGCAGAGGAAATGTTCAAAGTTCCAGCTATAGGAACTATGGCACATTCTTGGATTCAATTATTTAAAAATGAATATGAAGCATTTAAAGCATGGTCTAATACTTATCCAGATAATACAGTTCTTTTGGTCGATACATATAACGTATTAAAATCTGGTGTTCCAAATGCAATCAAAGTATTTAATGAGGTTTTAAAGCCATTAGGAAAAAGACCAAAAGCAGTTAGAATAGATAGTGGTGATATAACATATCTTACAAAAGAAGTTAGAAAAATGTTAGATGATGCAGGATATGAGGATGTTAAAATTACTGTATCAAATTCATTAGATGAGTTTATAATAAATTCTGTTATTGAAAATGGAGCACCAATTGACAGCTTCGGTGTAGGTGAAAGACTTATAACAGCTAAAAGCGAACCGGTTTTTGGTGGTGTTTATAAACTTGTAGGTATAGAAGAAGATGGAAAGATAGTACCTAAAATAAAAATAAGTGAAAATATAGAAAAAATAACCAATCCAAGTTTTAAAAGAACTTATAGAATCTTTGACAAATATACAGACAAGGCTATTGCTGATTTAATATGCACTCATGATGAGGTTATAGATATAAATGAGCCGTTAGAAATTTTCCATCCTACATTTACATGGAAAAGAAAAAGAATTAAGGACTATTATATTAAAGATTTAATGGTTCAAATTTTTGAAAAAGGCAAACAAGTCTATACTAGCCCTTCTGTTATGGAAATAAGAGAATATGCTAGAGTTGAGAGAAACAAGCTTTGGTCAGAGGTTTTAAGAATCCAGAATCCACATGCATATTATGTTGATTTGTCAAAAAATCTTTGGGAGTTAAAAGAAAACTTATTAAATGAATATTCATCTAAATATGGAAATTAAGAGCAGAATTTTATTCTGCTCTTAATTTCTGCAAAACTTGATGATTTAGCTATTTCTTGAAGTATTTGAAATTATGTTATATAATCAGTAGTAAGTTTAAATATTTATTTATGAATAATAGACTCAAGAGTCTATTATTTTTTTATGAAAAGAGGTGTTTTTATGGACTTTTTAAGTATTGTAACGGAATTTGAAAATGAATTAATATCTCTAAGAAGAGAGTTTCATAAAAGTCCAGAGCTAGATTTTGACCTTCCTAAAACTACAGCAAAAATAAAGAACTTTTTACAAAAAGAAAATATAGATTTTAAGGATATTGGAAAAGGTGGAATTGTTGCAATTATAAAAGGTCATAAAGATGGAAAAACTATAGCTATAAGAGCGGACATGGATGCACTATCAATAATCGATAAAAAGAATGTTATTTATAAATCTCAAAATGAGAATAAAATGCATGCATGTGGGCATGATGCACATATGACTATAGCATTAGGTACTGCAAAAGCACTTAACAATATGAAGGATAATTTAAAAGGAAATATAAAAATTATTTTTGAACCAGCAGAGGAAACATCTGGCGGTTCAAGATTTATGATAGAAGATGGTGTATTATTAAACCCTAATGTAGACGCCATAATGGGGCTTCATGTTAATGAGGAGATTCCTTGTGGAATGATAGGTGTTAAAAATAATACTGTTTATGCAGCTTCAAATCCATTTAAAGTAAAAATTACTGGTAAAGGCGCCCATGGAGCTAGTCCACATAGAGGAATTGATGCAATTGTTATAGCTAGTGAGGTTATATTAATGCTTCAAACTTTAGTTAGTAGAGAAATGTCGCCAACTTCTCCAGCAGTTATAACTGTTGGTAAGATAAATGGAGGTATGGCTCAAAATGCTATTGCTGATGAAGTTATAATTGAAGGTATGATACGAACTGTTAATATGGAAGATAGAGACTATATAACTAAAAGATTTAAGGAAGTTATAGAAGGAATAGTGAGTATAAAAGGTGGAAAATGTGAAATAACATTAATAGATGGATATCCTTGTGTTATAAATGATAATGGCATGTACAAGTTATTTAGTAAATCCTCTAGAGAGGTTTTAGGAAATGATAATGTAAAAGAAGTTTTAGAACCTACACTAGGTGTTGAAAGTTTCTCATACTTTTCACAAAAAGTTCCAGCTATGTTTTATTGGTTGGGATGTAGGAATGAGCAAAAAGGTATAACACATCCAGCCCATAGTAGTCTATTTGATATAGATGAGGGATGTCTTAAAATAGGAATAGCTACTAATTTAAATATGATAGTAAATTATTTAAATAATTAATGAATATATGAAATTAACATTTTAATTTTAGGTATAATTAAAGAAATAAGAGGTCAAATATGCTTTGAATCTTTGGTCTCTTATTTCTTTTGATATGGCTTATATAAAAATTTACCGTATACAATTTTTAGGAGGAAGATATATGATAATAAACATTGGACCGAATGAAGCTGGGCAAAGATGTGATAAATTTGCAAGAAAGCTTTTAAAAGATGTACCATTAAGTGCTATTTACAAATCCTTTAGAAAAGGTGATATTAAAGTAAATGGAAAAAAAATTAAAGAAAAGTATTCTCTTCAAGATGGAGATGTAGTTGAAATTAGAGAAATAAAGACAGAAGCTTCTCAAAAGAAAAAAAGTAATTTTGAGAGAATTGATAATAAACTAAAAATTACATATGAAGATGAAAATATATTGATGGTTGAAAAATGGCCAGGAGTTTTAGTACATAGTGATAAAAAAAATGGGGAATCAACACTTACGGATTATGTTTTATCTTATCTTTATGACAAAGGAGATTATGAACCAGAAAAGGAAATCACATTTACACCAGCACCTTGTAATAGATTAGATAGAAATACATCAGGTATTGTTATATATGGTAAGAATTTTTCTTCATTAAAAGAAATGAATGAAATGATAAGAGAAAGAAAAGTAGAAAAATATTACATGGCTCTTATTAAAGGGAAAATAAAAGAAGGTTACTACGAAGCATATATATCTAAAAATGAAGATAATAATATATCTAAAGTTTATGAAGAATATAAACCAAACACTAAAAAAATAGCTATGAAAGTAAAAGTAATTCAAAGTTGTGGAATATTTTCTTTAGTGGAGTTAGAATTATTAACAGGTAGAAGTCATCAACTAAGATCTCACTTAGCATTTTTAGGCAATCCAATAGTTGGAGATACTAAGTATGGCGAGAAAAAGCTTAATAGTTTCTTTGTTAATAGATATGGATTAGATTATCAATTTTTATATGCTTATAAAGTAATATTTAAAGATACAGGAGACAAGTTAACATACTTAAAAAATAAAACCATAGCGGAATCACTTCCACCTATTTTAAAGAAAATAAAGACAGACGTATTTAAGTTTTAGTGGAGGAAAATTTCATGGGTAGCAATTCGAATTTTGATACTAAATCTGCAGCTAAGGGTATGGCTATATTAAGTATATGTATGTTTATGACAAAAATTATGTCTATTTTATATTTGCCATTTTTAAGAGCTATATTAGGCCAAGACGGAATGGGAATATATCAAGCTTGTTATGTAATATATGCATATATATATATGATTGCTAATGCAGGTCTTCCAGTGGCAATATCAAAGATAATTGCTGAATATGCATCAGTTGGTAATAAACATGATGCAATTAAAGCTTTTAAAATATCTAGATTGCTTGCAATTGGAATTGGAATTTTATCAACAACTATTTTAATTGTATTTGCAGGACCAATAACAAGAGGAATGAATACTGAAAGATCCACATATGCACTTATGGCAATTGCACCAACGATGCTTTTTACTACTGTATTAAGTACTTATAAAGGATATTTTCAAGGCGTTGGGAATATGGTTCCAACTGGGGTTTCTCAAGTTATGGAGCAGGTAGCTAATGTAGTGTTCAGCTTACTTTTTGCATATATTTTAATAGGTTTTTCACTAGAATTAGGTGTTGCAGGAGGTACAGTAGGAACTACTCTTGGCGCACTTTTAGCACTAGTATACTTTATAAATTACTATAATCGTAGAGGTTATGAGGGTTTAGCACATATTAAAATAGAGAAAGAAATAAAAAGAGATAGTAACAAAGAAATTTTAAGAAAAATTTTATTTTATGTAATACCAATAACTATAGCTATTGCTATACAACAATTAGGCGGAATGATAGATGTAAAAATGGTACAAGGAACATTGGTTGACGTATTGGGTTATACAGAAAAGCAAAAAGATGTTTTATGGGGATTTTATGGTCAATATACAACGCTTATAAATGTACCATTAGGCTTATTAAGCTCTATATCTGTAGCTGCTGTGCCGATGATAGCTACATACAATGCAGTTAAAGACAGAAAATCTGTAAAAACTAGCATAAATTCTACTATGAAGATCATGTATTTATTTTCAATACCTTCAGCAGTAGGACTTGCAGTTTTAAGTAAGCCAATATTACGTACACTTAAATTAGATCAAGAAATATCATCATTTCTAATTTATGGTTCTTTTGTACTAGTAATAATGGGAATAGTATATCTTCAAACTTCTATACTTCAAGGTCTTGATAGGGTAAAGGCAGCAACTATATTTTGTGCAATAGGTATGATTGGTAAAATAATAGTAAATTATTTTGTTGTTTCAATTCCTAGAATTAACGTATATGGAGCTATAATAAGTAGCACAGTATCATTTGCTATAATGTTTATACTTAATCAATGGCTTATAAATAGAGTGTTAAGAGTTAGAGTTAGATGCATAGTTCCAACCATAAGACCTATAATAGCATCAGCTTTTATGGGAATAGCAACGTATTTTACTTATAATGGAATTATTAAAGTTTTAGGATTAATATCTAATGGATATATATTTAATGTTATAGCAATGATAGTAGCTATAGCTGTAGCTATTATAGTATATAGTGTTGTAATAGTGTTATTAGGTGGTGTATCTAAAAAAGAAATAAATATATTACCAAATAAAATTAAAAATCTTATACCACAAAAATTATTAAAGTATGTAAGATAGTTTTATCAAATAAGAATTATTAAAGGGACTGTTGCAAAACTAACTGAAGGTCAGAGGAGCGATAGCTCCTTTTTTTATGTGCAATTTTCTTAGTAAAAGGTATTAAGATAAAAATGAAAAAATTGGAAAACATCTTCATGGATTAAAACTTACTGGTTAATAATGAGAAAAATACTTATTATTAAAATGAAGATAAAATTGAAAAATAGCATTATTAAAAGTTAAAAAAGTTAAAAAGTTATAAATATAGTATATAGTTGTAATATAGAAAAATAAATGGTATTAATGTATAATAAATACAATAACTTAATAAGTAAAATTTAAACTTGATTAGTTGAAAAATGAAAGGAGTACTAAAAACTTGAATGTTTTATTAGTAGATGATGAACAGTCCATTGCAGATTTAGTAGAAGTTTATCTGCAAAATGACAATTATAATGTATATAAATTTTATACAGGAAAGGAAGCTTTAAGATCTTTAGATAAGGTGGATTTTGACCTTGCAATTTTAGATGTTATGCTTCCAGATATTGATGGATTTAAGATATGCAAGATAATAAGAGAAAAGTATTTTTTCCCTATAATTATGTTAACTGCAAAAATTGAGGATATTGATAAGATAACAGGATTAACTTTAGGGGCTGATGATTATTTAACTAAACCATTTAATCCATTGGAACTATTGGCAAGAGTTAAAAGTCAGTTAAGACGATATAAAAAATATAATAAAAAAAATTCAGAGGATAAATTTGAATGTAGGAAAAGTGAATATGATTTTCATGGATTGATAATTAACAATGATAACCATAAATGTAGCTTATATGGAAAAACAATAACACTGACACCTATTGAGTTTTCGATTTTATGGTATTTATGTGAAAATAAAGGACGAGTAGTCTCGTCAGAAGAACTTTTTGAATCGGTGTGGAAAGAAAAGTATTTAGACAATAATAATACAGTAATGGCTCATGTGGCAAGACTTCGTGAAAAAATGAATGAGCCATCAAGAAAACCTAAATTTATTAAAACAGTATGGGGAGTTGGCTATACCATTGAATAAAGAAAAACAATTGACTAATAAAAGTTTAAAAAATATAGTGTTAGCAAAAATTTTTATTACCATACTATTATCTAGTATAGCTTTAGGAGTTATACTAATATTAATGTTTATTACATATCATCAATTTACTTTTTATGGGGATGAAACAGTATATATATTAGCACAGATGATTAAGTATTATTTACCTTGCTTAGTTATATTCGTTTGGCTAATAGATATTATATTTGTTATTTTGTATTATTGGAAAAAATCATTAGGTCATATAGAGATTATGATGGATGCAAGTAAACAACTTATATTAAATGATGATAATTCAATGCATTTTCCAGATGAATTGAAAGAAGTAGAAGAACAAATGAATCAGATAAAGCAGAAAACTATTCTAAATGCACAATTAGCAAAAGAATCAGAAAAGCAAAAAAATGATTTAATAGTGTATCTTGCTCATGATTTAAAGACTCCTCTTACATCTGTTATTGGTTACTTAAACTTATTAAATGATGAAGAACATATATCTGATGAACTTCGAAAAAAATACTTAAACATATCTTTAGAAAAGGCTGAGCGATTAGAAGAATTAATTAACGAATTTTTTGATATTACAAGATTTAATTTAAGTAATTTAACTCTTGAATTAAGTAATATTAATTTAACACGAATGATTGAACAGATTGTTTATGAATTTAAGCCAATGTTAGCAACGAAAAATCTTAGATGTGATTTGCAGATTACTTCTAATATTGAGTTTAAATGTGATGTTAATAAAATTGAAAGAGTTTTTGATAATTTAATTAGAAATGCTATTAATTATAGTTTTGAAAATGGTTTAATAAAAATCATAGTAGAAAAAAAATCTGATGGAATATATATGTGTTTTAGTAATAAAGGAAATGTTATTCCTAAAGAAAGATTAAATCTAATATTTGACCAATTTTATCGATTAGATAGTTCTCGTGGAACTAAAACAGGAGGCGCAGGGTTAGGTCTTGCAATAGCAAAAAAAATTATTGAGGCTCATAAAGGAACAATAAGTGCATATAGTGAAGAAGAAGAAATTAGATTTGAGATTTATCTTCCAAGTTTATTGTAAGAAAATCGTATGATTTTAAGAAGAAAAACATAAGAAAACTTTACTAAATAATGAAAAAAATACACATCTTATTTTGATATCATGTAGGTATAAAAGTAAGATGTGTATTTTTTATATAATTAAGGAGGAATAATAATGAATTTAGAATTAAAAAAACAAATAAATAATGTATTATCATTTGGAGTATGGGTAATTGCTATAGTATATATTTTGGCATTATTAAAAATTGTATTATTTAAATACGGGTTTACTACTGAGTTACGCTCATTAAATTTAAAGCCCTTTGCTTTTATTGAAAGTTATTTTACTGAAGATGTGACTATAGATGTAGCTTTGAAAAATGTGGCTGGTAATTTTGCACTATTTATTCCATTAGGAATATTGTTGCCAGCATTATTTAAACATATAAATAAAAAAAAGACTGTATTTATATGTTTTGGAGTAAGTTTATTATTTGAATTTCTTCAATATATTATAGGATTAGGTGCAAGTGATATAGATGATGTAGTATTAAATACTTTTGGTGGTATTATAGGTATGTTTATTTATTTTAAAATATTGAAAAGAATTGATATAAAAATAAAGATGAGAATAGCTACATTTTCATTTTTAAGTTTATTTGGTTTATGTGGTTTATTATCATTATATTTATACCAACCTAATATTCTTCCAGCACAAGTAGAAGTTATTAATCAGGAAATATTAGAAGGTGTAGATGCGTATAGTGCTGATATACAAACGGTGTGTATAGATGTGGATAATGATAGTATCCTAATAGACAAATCAAGAAGATTTTATGATGATAATTATAAAGTTCAAAGTAATGAAGATAAATATATAATAGATAACAATACTAAATTATTTCTTCAGTTAAGAAAATATAAGTATTCACCTAATGGAAATATTCAAAAATCAACATTCATATATAATAAAATTACCATGGATGAATTCAAAAATCTAATAAAGAAAGAAGAAAAAAGTGTGCATTTATGGATATCAGAAGATAATAAATGTAGTAGAGTATTGGTAGTAGAAAAAGGAAATATGGACTAAATGGATATAAATATAAAGATACTATGATTTGACATATGTTTATAAAAAAACAACTTTGTTTAAATAATTCATTTTGGCTCAGAAAAATTTAATAGGTTGATTGTTTATATGGGAAATGCTATCATTTAAGAAAATAAATGTTTGTATATTATGGGGCAAGGTAACTGTTGAAATAAATTTATAAAAATTTATAAAACTTTATTGGATTTTTATATTATTTGTAGTGTGATCAATTCAAGAGGTGATATAAGTGAAATATTATTCGATAGGGAAATTTTCAAAACTTATTGGAAGAACAACTCAAACTTTGCGAGATTGGGATAAAAAAGGTGTATTAAAGCCACAACATGTTGCCCCTAGTGGCTATAGATATTATTCTCAAGAGCAACTTAATCATTTTTTAGGCATAAAAGGCATTGAAACTAAAAAAGTAATTGGATACTGTAGAGTTAGTTCTCATAAACAAAAAGATGATTTAGCAAGACAGATAGAAAATGTTAAGACATATATGTACGCTAAAGGTTATCAATTTGAAATCATACAAGACATAGGAAGTGGAATTAACTACAGTAAAAAAGGATTAAATCAGTTAATAGACATGATAACTAATTCAGAAGTTGAAAAGATAGTAATTCTATATAAAGATAGATTATTAAGATTTGGTTTTGAAATCATAGAAAATCTATGTAATAAGTACGGAACAACTATTGAAATCATAGACAATACTGAAAAGACCGAGGAACAAGAATTAGTTGAAGATTTAATTCAAATTGTTACAGTTTTTAGTTGTACACTTCAAGGTAAAAGAGCTAATAAAGTGAATAAAATGATTAAGGAGTTGTTGGAAAGTGATCCTAGCCAAGAAAGTTAGACTATATCCAACTAAAGAACAGGAACAAAAGTTATGGCAATCAGTTGGTACTGCAAGATT